>NZ_JBBATF010000001.1:0-50713 GCF_040398885.1 Mycobacterium sp.
GGGTCTGGGCGCGAGTCCGACCTGGCACGGATTCGCCATCGACCAGACCGGTATCGCGTTCACCGACGCGATCAGCGTGGTCGGCGACGAACGCCTGCGCATCGACCGCCACGCCCTGCGGATCCTCGAAGAGGGGTTGGCCTGGGCGCCGGCGTCCTTCTTCGACCAGGACGGCAATCCGGTTCACGCATGCGCCCGGGGAACCCTGGGCCGCGTCGAATCCCGCCTGCAGCAGGCCGGACTGCGGGCACGCGTCGGCCATGAGATCGAGTTCCTGCTCGTCGGCCCGACCGGTGACCGGTTGCCCGGCCAACTGTGGGCGCAGTACGGGGTGGCCGGAGTGCTCGAGCACGAGGGCTTCATCCGCGACGCCATGGCCGCCATGGCGGCGGCCGGGGTCGCCGTCGAACAGTTCCACCCCGAGTACGGCGTCAACCAGTTCGAGATGTCGCTGGCGCCCGCGTCTCCGGTCGCCGCCGCGGACCAACTGGTACTGGCCCGCCTTCTGCTCGGCAGGGTCGCACGGAGCCACGGACTACGGGTCAGCCTGTCTCCGGTTCCGTTCGAGGGAAGCGTGGGTTCCGGTGCCCACCAACATTTCTCGCTGCTGCGCGACGACACCCCGCTGTTCTCCGGGGGGCACGGGCCACATGGACTGACCAGTGACGGTGCGGCGGCGATCGGGGGAGTGCTGTCCGGTCTCGCGGAAGCTCAACTGGCGTTCTCGGGCTCGATCGTGTCCGGGTTGCGGATGAGGCCCGGCAACTGGGCCGGCGCGTACGCGTGCTGGGGTACGGAGAACCGCGAGGCCGCCCTCCGGTTCCTGCCGGCCACCCACGGCAACCCCCACGGCGCCAACGTCGAAGTCAAGGTGGTCGACCCGTCCGCGAATCCCTATCTGGCCAGCGCGGCGATCCTGGGCCTGGCACTCGACGGGATCGAACGGCAGTCGGCGTTGCCGCCGGAGATCACCGTGGACCCCGACACCGTTCCCGCCGTAGATCGAGTTGCGGGCGGGGTGGTCCGGCTATCGCACGATCAACCGGATGCGATTGCGGCGATGAAGGATTCACAGCGCCTCCGCGCCATACTGGGTGAGCCGGTGGTCGATGCTCTGGTGGCCGTGCGGAGTTACGAGCACCGGAATTACGGCGACCTCGGCGGCGGGGAACTGGCCGACAGGTTCCGGATGGCCTGGAGTCTGTGAGTCAGACCAGGCCGGTGGCGTCGAACACCCACGACATGTCCGCGGTCCGCAACTGCCGCATCCAGTCCCCGGGCGCATGGTTGAGTAGCGCACCGAAGTCCCAATAGTCCTTCCACAGGGTGATCCGGCCGTCGCGGACTCTGTGCACGGTGACGAACTTCAGCAGCGCGCTCTCGCCGCTGACCCAGTCCCAGGTCTCGGAGTGCTCGTACATCACGTCGGCGCCGTTGCTCACCAGGAGGCCGTCGTGGTTGGCGTAGCCGGCCAGCGGTTCCAGGCCGACCTTCAGACGCCTGACGATGTTCTCCGGCCCGCGTGCCGCGACGGCGGGGCCCAGCGGCATGTCGACGTACACGCAGTCCTCGGCGAGGAACCGCTTCATCCCCTCCCAGTCGCGGTCGGACAACGCCTTCCACATCCCCAGGACGGTGACCTCAGCGGACATGTCGCCGGGATTGATCGTGTCGGGTGCCACGACTACAGCAAACCAGAGATGGCATCTTCCCGTCCGCGGGTTTAGCCCGCGGTCGGGCCGGGAAGAGGGGGGTATGGCCGATACAGTCTGGATATTGATCGCCGTCGTCGTGCCGGTGGTGGTGATCGCCGCAATCATGTGGGCGGGCCGAAGGCGGCGCGACGCGCGTTGCCGAGCGCAGGCCGACGAGATCCGCAGGCTGCTGCGGGAGGAGGATGCCCGGATGCGGCAGGCCGAGCAGGCGGAGCAGGCGGAACGACTGCAGACCGCCCCCGGCTGGAACCGCGGCGAGGTCAGTGGCGTCGGCGCACGATCCGAGAGTCAGACCCCAGGCTGACCGGCAGCCGGGCCCATCCGCGCAGCACGCGGGTGTCCCGGCGGCTGCCTGGTCCGGCCGGTCGGGCCTCCGGGAACCGGGTGAAGAACTGCCGGAGACCGACCTCGCCCTCCATCCGGGCCAGCGCGGCGCCCAGGCAGAAGTGCCTACCGCCGGAGAACGCGAGATGCCTGCCCGCGCCCGGGCGCCGCACGTCGAAGGTGTGCGGGTCGGGGAACACCGCGGGATCGCGGTTGGCGGCCGCCAGGTAGATCACCACGATCTCGCCGCGCCGGACCGGAGTTCCCGCCACCACGGTGTCGGTGCGGGCGACCCGTGCGGTCAGTTGCACCGGGGGGTCCAGTCGCAGGATCTCCTCCACCGCATTGGGCCACAGCGAGGGCTCGTCGGCCAGCACCGCCAACTGATCCGGGGCGTCGAGGAGCATCCGGATGCCGTTGCCGAGCAGGTTCACCGTCGTCTCGAAGCCGGCCGCCAGCACCAGCCCGGCGATGGCCTTCAACTCCTTCTCGTCGAGCCGCACCCCGCCTTCGGACGCCTCGATCAACTGGCTCATCAGGTCGTCGCCGGGACGCTCCCGGAGCTTCCGCAGGTGGGTGTCCAGCCAGCTGTTGAACCCCTCCAGGCCGTACTGGACGGTCTGGTACTGCGCCCACGACAGGCCGAAATCCAAACTGGGAGCGGCTGATTCACCGAATTCGAGAATCCGGTCGCGGTCGCCCTCGGGCACACCGAGAATCTCGCCGATGATGGCGACCGGCAGCTGCGCGCAGTACTGGGCGACGATGTCGACGACGACGCGCTCGCCGGACAAGCCGTCCAGCAGGACCCCCGCGGTGTCTTCGACCCGGTCATGCAGCGCGGCCACCGCACGGGAGGTGAAGACCGACGACACGGTCTTGCGGTAGCGGGTGTGTTCGGGGGGTTCCACGGCGAGCAGCGACGGCGGCAGCAGCGGGTGCAGAACATCGGGTCGCGTCCGTCGCTCCAGCCGGCGCAGCGGCGAGGGCAGCGCCCCGCCCAGGAAGATCACCCGGAAATCGTCGGAGCGCAACAGATCGTGGGCGACGGCGTGGTCGACGGTCAGATAGCTCACCCTGGCCCGCACCAGCGGGCCCCGGGCGCGAAGTTCCTCGAAGAACGGGACCGGGTCGGCCCGCACCGACGGGTCGGCGGCGAATCGGGCCTGCGGATCGCCGCGGCGGGCCGACAGCCCGGCCGCCGAGCGCACCACGCCGTGCATCGCCAGCCAGTGCAGCCATTCCGACGCACCCATGCTCATGCCGGGGGAGTCCAGGTGACCGGAAGCCTCTTGATCCCGTGGATGAACGCCGAGAGCAGCATCGCCGGCTCTTCGGACACCGCGATGTCGGGAGTGCGGTGGCGCAGTTCCTCGAACACCACCGCGATCTCCCGCCGGGCCAGGTTGGCGCCCAGACAGAAATGCGTTCCGCCGCCACCGAAACCGACGTGGTGGTTCGGCGAGCGGGTGACGTCGAACAGCCACGGGTCGGCGAACTTGTCCTCGTCGCGGTTGGCCGACCCGTACCACATGGTGACCTTTTGGCCGGCCCCGATGTGCACGCCGCCGACCTCGACGTCCCGGGTGGTGGTGCGACGCATGTAGGCCACCGGAGATGCCCACCGGACGATCTCCTCGACAGCGGTCGCGGTGTGTCCGGCGAAGTCGCTCCACCAGATTTCGCGCTGTTCGGGGTAGCGGGTCAGCGCGAGAACGCCGTGGCTGATGGCGTTGCGGGTGGTTTCGTTGCCGGCGACCGCCAGCAGGATGAAGAACGAGGCGATCTCAGCCGAGGTCAGTCGTTCGCCGTCGACCTCCGCTGAGACGAGTGCGGTGGTGAGGTCGTCGTGCGGATTGGACCGCCGGTCCTCGGCCAGGGCGGTCGCGTACGCGCCGATGTCGATGGCGACCCTCATGAACTCTTCGGAGTCGGTGGTGATGTCGGGGTCGCCGAAACCCAGGATCACGTTGGTCCATCCGAAGATCTTGCGATGGTCGCCCTCGGGGACGCCCATGATGTCGCAGATCACCTGCAGGGGCAGCGGCCCGGACAGTTCCGCCACCAGTTCGGCGCGGCCGTCCGGGTGGTTGGCGATGAGGTCCTCGACCAGTCGGCGGGCGCGGGCGCGCACCGACTCCTCGGTGCGCGCGACCACCTTCGGGGTGAACGCGCTGCGCACGATGCCCCGAAGGCGGGCGTGCCGCGGGTCGTCGAGGGAGATCATCGAGCCGAAATACTCCGCCACCTCCGGCACCTGATCGGCGATCGTGATGTTGGGATGGGAGCTGAAGACCTCCGGGTGCCGGCTGGCGAAATGGACGTCGTCGAACTTCGTCAGCGCCCAGTGGCCCGGGCCCGCCTGGAAGCCGTCGAACTCGATCTCGGGGAAGAACCTGATCGGCGCCTCCCGTCGCAGCGTCGCGAAGGCGCCGTCCCGGACGACGTCGTCGAGCGCCCAGAATTCGCGGGTGCCGAGGTCGACGTCCTGCAGGGGGACCCGTGGGGGAGGCCGGCCGTTCACGCGAGTGGCGATTGCCATGCAAGTCACCGTCCACTCAAACAGGCGCCGGGTCTCACTCCCACCATAGGGGAGGAACCTATGCGGCCTCGTCCTCGACGACCTTCTTGATCCGTTCCAGCGTGGTGCGCATGTCGCGGACGTTGCGGCGCCCACGCAGGTAGCCGGCGAACATCCAGAAAACCCGGACCGGCAGCGCGCTGTTGAGCCGGAAGGACTCGGTGACATCGGTGCCGTCCCCGCGCGGGGTCAGCCGGTAGTGCCAGTTGTTGACCGCCATGTCCCCGGGCCCGAGCACCGCGAAGCCGAATTCCTTGCCGGGTTCGCAGGCCGTCACCCGGCAGGTCGTCCAGTACACCGGTCCGATCTCGTTGCGGCGGACGTGGCCGCGGAACTTCGCGCCCAGCGCCGGACCGTCGGCGCCGCCCAGCCATTCGGCCTCGAACACCTCGGGGGAGAACCGGCCGGTGTTTCGGACCTCGGCGATGAGGTTCCAGATCTTGTCGGCCGGAGCGGACATGTGCACGGTCGCGGAGCCTTCCACGCGGCAATCCTACGACGCGTGGCGGTAGCGTTCCCGCCGTGGGTGTCAGACTGCGTCCGCCGGCCGTCGAGCGCCGGATCCCCGCTGCGCCGGACGTGGTGTGGACCATCCTGACGGATCTGGAGATGTGGCCGCTGTGGGGGCCGTCGGTGCGGCGCGCCGAACTGCTCGGCGGCGGCAGGGAGTTGACCGACGGCGCGCAGGGCACGGTCTGGACCGCCGTCGGGGTGGCACTGCCGTTCGCGGTCACCGATTTCGTCCCCGGCCGGCGGTGGGGATGGAGCGTGGCCGGGGTGGCGTCCACCGGTCACGAGGTCAGTCCGGTCCCCGGTGGATGCTCGGTCCGGTTCACGACGCCGTGGTGGGCTGCCGCATACCTGCCGGTGTGCGCGGCGGCGCTGAGCCGAATCGAGAGGCTGGCCGGTTAGGGGTCGGTCAGCCGACCGGACCCTTGGCCAGCACGACCGGTGCGGTTCGCGGGTTCCCCAGCCGGTCGAACCAGGTCAGCATGATGATGTTGCCAGGCCGGCGCTGGTCCATGATGTTGGACAGATCGGCCGCGGAGTTGATCGGGACGCCGTCGAGGGCGGTGATGACGTCTCCGGGCCGCAGGCCGGCCTGACCGGCCGGAGTGTCCGGCAGGACCTGACGAACGACCGCGCCGGCGGGCCCGCCCAGCGGCGAGGCGTCGGCGATCCCCACCCCGATGAAGGCCGAGTCGCCCAGATGCACCGTCGGCGACGGCGCGCCGGCGCGAATCTGGTTGGCGATGGCCATCGCCCGGTCGATCGGGATGGCGAAGCCCTCGTTGCCGGATACGGCGCCCATGCGGTGGTTCAAGGTGGCGGCCACGGTGACGCCCACCACCTGTCCCGCGGCGTTCACCAGCGGGCCGCCCGAATCGCCTGGCCGGATCTCGGCCGCGACCCGGATCAGATCGACCAATTCCTTGGCACCCCTGCCGGATTCGTCGGATGCCCGCACCGAGGCGCCGAGTTGCGTGATCACCCCCGGCGCGTAACTCGGTACCCCGCCGGTGCCGTTGGAGTTGCCGATCGCGGCGATCGGTTCGCCCACGGCCAGCCTCGAGGACGTCCCAAGGTTCGCGGTCGGAAGGCCGCCAGCACCGCGGAGACGAACGACCGCGATGTCGCTGGAGCGGTCGAAACCGACGACATCGACCGGATAGCTCCGGCTGTTGGCCCGGCTGACCGCGGTGATCTCGGTGGCCCCCTCGATGACGTGGTTGTTGGTGAGCACGTCGCCGTTGGGGTCGAGCACGATTCCGGCGCCCGCCCCCGAGGCGCCCTCGTAGCCCAGCGTCGTGTTGATGTCGACCAGGCCGGGCACGATCCGCCCGAGCAGGGCGGACTGATCCAACGGCGCCGTCGGCGCCGGCGCCGGTGACGGGATCGGTTCGGCGGTTGCCGGGGCGATGCTCAGGCCGGCGAGCAGTGTCAGAGCGGCGAAGACGCCGCTCAGCCGGCGGCCACGACGGCCGGTGGGCCGTGGACAGGTGGAATCCATACGACAACTGTGCCTCATAAATCGGCGGAAAGGCAGTTGGCCCCGTCACTCCCGTCAAACGCACGCGTCGGCGGGACGTCGGCGACGCGCCCGTTCCGCGCAACCGGCCGACGGTGG
This sequence comes from Mycobacterium sp., assembly GCF_040398885.1. Taxonomy (GTDB): domain Bacteria; phylum Actinomycetota; class Actinomycetes; order Mycobacteriales; family Mycobacteriaceae; genus Mycobacterium. The sequence continues at coordinate 6,749 of NZ_JBBATF010000001.1, forward strand.
CCTAGATTCGGTGGGGATGCCCACCGCGGCTCCGGAAGGGAACACCGCCAGTGCTTGAGCAAGCCCTCGTCGTGGCCGCCGCTCTTGCAGGCGCGGTGTTCACCGCGATAGGGATCGTGATGCGCCAGCGGGCCACGATGGACGTTCCGGAGGATCAGGGCGTCAGTGGCCTGATGGTCTCGACTCTGGTGCGAAGGCCGCTGTGGTGGGCCGGCACCGGGTCGGCGTTCGTCGGCTACGCCTTCCAGGCCCTTGCGCTGGCCCGCGGATCGCTCACCCTGGTCGCCCCGCTGTTGATGTCGGCGTTGCTCTTCGCCCTCCCACTCAGCGCCCGCCTCGCCCACCGGCGGGTGAGCCGCGCCGACTGGGGTTGGGCTCTGCTGCTCACCCTCGCGCTGGCGGTGTTCGTGTCGCTGGCCCGGACCCGGCCCGGTGACTACGAGGGCTCCGCGTGGACGGCGGTGTTCGTCGCGGCGGGCGCCGCGGTGTTCGTCGCCGGCTGCGTCCTGCTGGCCAGCCGGATGTCGGACTGGCGGCGGGCCCTCCTGCTCGGCTTCGGGGTCGGTGTCCTCTTCGGCGTGGTCGCCGTGCTCACCAAGATCGTCATGCAGTTCGTCACCGAAGGTGACGCGGCCGAACTGCGGACGTCTCCGGTGCCCTACATGCTGATCGCAGCCGCGGTGGCGGCCACGCTGTTGCAGCAGTCCGCCTTCCACGCCGGATCGCTGCAGACGTCCGTCCCGGTGATGCTGGTGCTCGAACCGATGGTTGCGGTGCTGTTGGGCCAGGTGGTGCTCGGCGAGCACCTCGAGGTCGGCACCGGCAGCGCGGTGGCATTGGGAATCGCGATCGCCGCGATGACCGCCGCCACGATCGCCCTCGGCCGCGACGAGGGCGCCTACGAGGACGAGCTGGAGGCCGGCCGCCGCACCGCGCCCCGGCAGCCGAAGCGATGAGCCGGCAGCACGATCCGCTGGCTCAGATCGCCGCCGGCCCGGCGGGCCCGGCGGTCGGGGCGTTCTTCGACTGCGACGGCACCCTGGTCGCCGGCTTCACCGCCGTCGCCCACGCCCGGGACCGGATCCGACGCGGCCAGGCCCGGATCGGCGAGGTGCTGGGAGTCGTGGAGGCCTCGCTGCGCTACAAGCTCGGCCGCATGCAGTTCGAGCGGCTGATGAGCCGCGCCGCGGGTTATCTGCGCGGCGAGTCGCTGACCGAGCTGAGGGACATCGGCGAGCGGTTGTACGCCGAACAGGTGGCAGACAAGGTCTACCCGCTGATGCGCCAGATCGTCGAGGCGCACCGCCGGCGGGGGCATACCCTCGTCCTCAGTTCCTCGGCGTTGACCATCCACGCCGAGCCGGTGGCCCGCGCGCTCGGCATCGGGAACGTGATCTGCAACACCTTCGAACTCGACGATGCCGGGCTGCTGACCGGCGGAGTGAACCGGCCGATCGTGTGGGGAGGGCGCAAAGCCGCTGCGGTGCAGGAGTTCTGCGCCGTCCACGGGGTCGCACTGCCGCAGAGCTACTTCTACGCCGACGGCGACGAGGATGCCGCGCTGATGAAACTGGTCGGCCATCCCCGGCCGGTCAACCCCCGCTCCGGACTGGCCGCCCTGGCCGCGGACAAGGACTGGCCGGTGCTGCGGGTGACGGTGCCGGGCCAGTCCGGCGCGGCTGACGCGTTGGGGCACCTGCCCGCACTGGGCCGCGCCGCGCTGGGCGCGGCGTTCGCTGCGGTGGCGCCGCGCCGCCGGCGCTGACCTCAGACCGCGCGGTGCGGAACGTCGGTGATCAGACCGCCGTCCACCACGAACTCCGACCCGGTCGCGAACGACGACTCGTCACTGGCCAGGAACACCACGAAGGTGGCGACCTCCTCGGGTGTGCCGGCGCGGCCCATCGGAGCGGACACGATGTCGTCGGGCAGGTGCTTGGTCATCTTTGTCCGGATGAATCCCGGGTGGATGGAGTTCACCCGGATCTTCTCCGGCGCCAACTCGAGTGCCGCCGACTTGGTCAGCCCGCGCAGACCCCACTTGGAAGCGACGTAGCTGTGCGCCCAGGCCGCGCCGCGCATGCCCTCGATCGAGGAGATGTTGATGATCGAACCGCCGCCGGCGGACACCATCGGGTCGATCACGGCCTGGATTCCCCGCATGGCCCCGGTCAGGTTGACGTCGAGCACCTTCTGCCAGCGGGTGATGTCGGCGGTCTTCAACGGTGCGACCTGGACGATGCCGGCATTGTTCACCAGCACATCGAGCCTGCCGAAGGCGCTCACCGCGGTGTCGACGGCGGCCTTCCAATCCTCGGCGCTGGTCACGTCGAGGTGGACGTAGCGGGCGGCGTCGCCGAGTTCGGCGATCAGGGCCGCGCCCTCGTCGTCGAGGATGTCGCCGATCACCACCTTGGCGCCCTCCGCGATCAACATGCGGGCGCTGGCGGCGCCCATGCCCTTCGCGTTGGCGCCGCCGGTGATCAGCGCGACTTTGCCCGCTACACGTCCCATGGGGCGTCAGGCTACCTTGGCGGGATGAGCATTCGCGTCGCCCACATCGGAACCGGAAACGTGGGCCGGTTGGCGCTTGCCGAACTCATCGAGAACCCGGCCTTCGAGTTGACCGGGTTGTGCGTGTCCACCCCGGAGAAGGTCGGCAGGGACGCCGGCGAACTGGCCGGGCTGGACACCCTCACCGGGGTGAAGGCCACCTCGGATCTTGACGCGCTGCTGGCGACGGAACCGGAGTGCGCGGTGTACTGCGCGATGGGCGATACCCGGATGCCGCAGGCCGTGGACGACGTCCGGCGCATCCTCTCCGCCGGTGTCAACGTGGTGGGATCCGCTCCCGGAATCCTGCAGTTCCCCTGGAACGTCATTCCCGACAAGTTCATCCGGCCCCTGGAAGACGCTGCCCGGCTTGGTGATTCGAGCATCTTCATCAGCGGGGTGGATCCGGGTTTCGTCACCGACCTGATCCCGCTGGCCTTCGCCGGCGCCTGCCGCCGCATCGAACAGGTGCGCTGCATGGAGATCGCCGACTACGCCACCTACGACGGCGCCGTCGTGATGTTCGACGTGATGGGCTTCGGCCGGCCGCTCGAGGAATTGCCGGTGTTGTTTCAGCCCGGGGTGCTCGGGATCGCCTGGGGCTGCGCCGTCCGCCAACTCGCGGCCGGACTGAACGTCGAAATCGATTCGATCACCGAAAGCTACGAGCGTGAGCCGGCCCCCGAGCCCTTCGACATCGCCGCCGGCCACATCCCGCAGGGCTCGGTGGCAGCGGTGCGGTTCCAGATCAACGGGATGGTGGCCGGCCACCCGGCGATCGTCGTCGAACACGTCACCCGGCTTCGCGGCGACCTGCGTCCGGACTGGGCGCAACCGGCCCAAGCGGGCGGCTCCTACCGCGTCGAAATCACCGGGGAGCCGTCGTACGCCGTGGACATCTGCCCGACCAGCCGATACGGCGACCACAACCACGCCGCGATCGCGGGCGCGGCGGCTCGCATCGTGAACGCGATCCCCGCCGTCATCGCCGCCCCGGTCGGGATCCGCACCACACTTGACCTTCCACTGGTCTCCCGAGTGCGCGTGTTCGCAGGGGACACCCCCGGCCCCTGAGCGGCGTTGCCGTGGTCGCGGGCGGGGTGATGCTTACGGGAAGCCGGGTCCGATCACGACCCCCGGGTACCCCCCGTAATTTCCGCCGTTGACGTACTGCGACAAGCAGATCGCCCGCCACGTCCCGCCGCCGACGCTGCAGTTCAGGATCGCCGTCTGGTCAGGTGCCGCCCCCAGGATGTGGGGCGGGCGCGACGGGATGGCGCAGTTGTCCAGGTAGGGGTTCAGCGGGGCGATGCCGTTGTAGCAGGGCGCGGCCGGCATGGGACCCGACTCCGCTGAGGCGATGCCGACCGGTCCGGTTCCCAGCGCGGCAAGCAATGCCCCGCCCAGCGCCCAAATGGCGTGTGCGATTGTTCGCCGACGATCTACGGTGGGCACGCGTTAAACGGTACTCCTGAAACCGGCGGGGGTGATATGGCTGGCGTGCTGACGGCGACCGGCGGGTTCCTGCTGGCGGTGTTGTGGATCGACCTGATGTTCGACACTCAGGCTCGCGGGCGCGGCGAGGCCGTCGACCACGCCGCGCTGGATTCGATCACCGCCTACTACCGACGGGCGACGACCGACTCCCAGCCGATGTCCGGACTGATCGCGGCGGTCATGGCACTGCTCCTGGCCGCCCTGATCGGCGAGGCGCTGCTCGGCGGCACCCCGGCCTGGGTGTTGGTCCTCTCGGCGGTCCTGGCCGGTGGCCCGATCTTCCTTGCTTCAGCCCGGACCGTTCCCAATGCGGTCCGACTGGGCCGGCGCACCGGCAGCCCTGCGGAGCAGACCCGGTTGGCAAGGGCGGTGCTGGCCGATCACCTCCTCTGCGTGATCGGTATGGCGATGTTCGTGGCGTTGTGGGTCGTCCGGTCGCTAAACTAGAACACGTTCCAGTTGCCTGCCCACGAGGCCAAGGAGATCGGCCATGCACACTTCCCTCTGCGACGACCTCGGTATCGAGTTCCCGATCTTCGCGTTCACCCACTGCCGGGACGTGGTGGTCGCGGTCAGCAAGGCCGGAGGTTTCGGCGTCCTGGGCGCCGTCGGGTTCACGCCCGAGCAACTCGAGATCGAACTGAACTGGATCGACGAGCAGATCGGTGACCGTCCCTACGGGGTGGACATCGTGATACCGAACAAGTACGAGGGCATGGACACCGACATGTCCGGCGAAGAACTGGCCGAGGCGTTGCGCAAGCTCGTGCCCCAGCAGCATCTGGACTTCGCCAAGAAGATCCTGTCCGACCACGGCGTGCCCACCGGCGACGCGGACTCCCACGCGCTGAAGCTGCTCGGCTGGACCGAGGCGACCGCCACCCCGCAGGTCGAGGTCGCGCTGCGGCACCCCAAGGTCACCCTGATCGCCAACGCCCTGGGCACCCCGCCGGCCGACATGATCGCGCACATCCACGCGGCCGGCCGAAAGGTCGCCGCGCTGTGCGGATCTCCCGCCCAGGCCCGCAAACACGCCGAGGCCGACGTCGACATCATCATCGCCCAGGGCGGCGAAGGCGGCGGTCACTGCGGCGAGGTCGGCTCGATCGTGCTCTGGCCGCAGGTGGTCAAGGCGGTGGCGCCGCGCCCGGTGCTCGCGGCCGGCGGGATCGGCAGCGGCGAGCAGATCGCCGCCGCCCTGGCACTGGGCTGCCAGGGCACCTGGTCGGGCTCGCAGTGGCTGATGGTCGAGGAGGCCCACAACACCCCGGTCCAGCAGGCCGCCTACGTCAAGGCCACCAGCCGGGACACCGTTCGCAGCCGCTCGTTCACCGGCAAGCCGTGCCGGATGCTGCGCAACGAGTGGACTCAGGCGTGGGAGACCCCCGGAAACCCGGAACCGCTCGGAATGCCGTTGCAGTACATGGTTTCCGGGATGGCGGTGGCCGCGACCAACAAGTACCCCAACGAGACCGTCGACGTCGCCTTCAACCCGGTGGGTCAGGTGGTCGGCCAGTTCAGCAAGGTCGAGAAGAGCGCCGCGGTCATCGAGCGGTGGGTCCGGGAGTACCTGGACGCCTCCAACCGCCTGAACGTCCTGAACGAGGCTGCGGTCTAGCCGGCTCAGCCGACCGGGTCGAACTGGCTGCCGTTGCCCCAGGCGCCGTTCCTGAGGAATCCGGGCTGCCAACCGCGATCACCCAGGCACAGCATCGGCAGGCCGTCCGGGGACTGCGCCGCGGCTTGCGGGCCCGGGCACGGCGAGCCGACGGCCTGGACGCCGTACAGCCGGGGCGAGATCACCCAGAAGCCGGTGCCCTCCGGCGGCCGGTCCATGCCGATGTAGGACATACCGGCGATGAAGTGGCATGCCAGAGCCTCGCCGCCGGGTCCGCGACCGAAGATGAACCTGTCCCAGCGATAGCACGGCGCACTCAGATGCGCGTCGTAGACCATGTTCGGCACATCGCCGCGGTAGGTCATCTGGGTCCCGTCGGCGATCGCCGACGGCGCCGCCCCCAGCACTCCGCCCGCAACGGCCGCTGCGATCACGAGTTCGCGGATCATGCCTGCGAGCCTAGCCGTTGAACGATCCCGGGCTCGGGCAAACCGCGCACTTGATGGTCGTGGTCACCGCGACCAACTGCGGTGTCGGCGGCGCGGATGAGAACCCGAACGCCACCGGCGGTTCCAGCCGCCCCAGCCCGCCCAGGTCGACGCCGTCGAAGCTGCCGTCGACCGAGTCGATCAGCCACAGCCGCCGGACCCCGTAGTACTCCCGCCGGCCGTTGCCGGCGCTGCCCGCCGTGTGGACTCCCCGAACCATGCGGGAGGCGATCGGATCGATCATCCGCAGCCACCACGGCTGCGTCGCGACGAACCCGGGCACCGCGCGCAGCAACCGGTCCAGCGGCGCCGCGCGGCCGATGCCGGCGGTGACGTCCAACCCCGGCGCCGCCACGGTTAGTCGACGCTCGGACAACTCCGCTTCGACCGCGCCCACTTCGACACGGTCGAATCGGTAGGTGCCGGCGACGAATTCGGCCACCCGGGCGGTCGGGGCCAACAGGATCCGTTCGTCGGCACCGGTCTGCACCATCACGTCGGTGAACGGGCCGAACGGCGAGGTCTCCCACCTGCCGACCACCATCCGGACCCCGGCGGTGGTGCCGAATCCGGCGATGTGACCGGTGAAGACGAGCCGCTGTCCACCCACCCGATCGAGGGTAGCGGGACACGATCGCACCGAGAAACGCCGTCGGCGCAGCGTGGATTTCGCCGCCCGAAGTGGTTCGCTTGGAAGGGAACCAAACAAAGGGGAGCGCCAATGCCGGACCGTCGACTCATCGCGGTGGCAGCCGCAGCCGTGGCAACCGCTGTCGCGGTCCTGCCCACCGCCGCGGCCGACCCCACCGCGCAGTACCCGACCGACGAGCACGGCTTCACCGGCTCGGCGGCGCGCTGCGACGACGAGCAGACCCTGGTGCAGTTCGGCCGGACGTCGCGCGCACTGGTGGCCATCTGCATCAGCCCGGACGGCGAACTGGAGTACCGCGGGGTGCGAATCAGCGACCAGGCCGGACTGACGATGCCCGCCACCCGGGCCGCCGACGGCACCATCACCGCGGTCAACGACGGCGTCACCTACACCGTCACACCGCAGGTGATTCTGGTGTCCGAGGGCGACAACGTGCTTTACCGGGACCCCTGGACCGAGTACCACGGTCCGCGGTTCCCCGCCGGCACCACCCCGTCGGCCAGTTCGGCCGCCCCGGCACCCCCGGCCAGTTCGGCCGCCCCGGCACCCCCGGCCAGTTCGGCCGCCCCGGCACCGTCGGCCAGTTCGGCCGCCCCGGCACCCCCGGCCAGTTCGGCCGCCCCCGAACCCCCGGCCAGTTCGGCCGCCCCCGAACCGTCGGCCAGTTCGGGCCCGACCTCGCCTCCGACGGTCAGCACCACCACGGTCACCCTGACCCCCACGAAGTCGTCCTCGGGATGACCGACGTCAGTTGGTCGCTGTCCGCTGACAACGGCGAACTGCTCATCCTCACCGATGTGACGGGCCGGGCCGCCAAGATGGGTCACCGGCTCACCATGGCGATGCGATCCTGGCGCGCCTCGATGGACTGGCAGGGCGAGTCGCCGACGCACGCCGAGTTGACCGTCGACGTCGAGTCCCTGGAGGTGGTCAAGGGTGAGGGCGGCATCACGCCCCTCGGCGGGCCAGAGAAGGGTATCGCCAGGAACAACGCCCTGAAAGCGTTGGACGCCAAGGAGTTTCCCCAGATCCGGTTCACCTCCGACGACATCGCCGAGACCGATTCCGGATACCGGATGACCGGCTCGCTGGAGATCCACGGCACCACGCGTCCGCAGGTCGTCGACCTGACGGCGGACCGCAGCGGCGGGGGGTGGAACCTGTCGGCCCGGATTCGGCTCACCCAGACCGACTACGGGGTGAAGCTCATCTCACTGTTCATGGGGTCGATGAAGGTCGCCGACGAACTGACCGTCGACTTCCACGCCACTTATCCCGGGTAGCGGTTATCGCCGGCAGCGGCGACCGCTACCAGTTGATGACCACCGGGTCGCCGTAACCCACCTGGTTGAAGTACCACAGCGCATTGTCCGGACCGAGATTGATGCAGCCGTGACTGACATTGGCCCACCCCTGCGAGCCCACCGACCACGGCGCGGAGTGGACGTAGACCCCGCCCCAGGTGATCCGGACGGCGTCGGCGACGGTGAGCTTGTAGCCTTCGGGATCCTCCAATGGGATTCCGATGGTCCGCGAGTCCATCACGATGGTCTTGTACTTCTCCAGGACGCTGAACGATCCGACCGGCGTGGGGAACCGCGGCTTTCCGAACGAGGCGGGCATCTGCCGCATGATCACGCCGTCGATGCTGACCGTGAAGGTGTAGTTGGAGAGGCTGCCGACCCCCAGCACCGTGGAGCCGGTCCCGAAGCTGCGCCGCTGCCCCCCGGCCATCATCGTGATCTTCGAGTGCGCCGGCCAGAAACGGTCGGGCAGGAATGCCACGGTGCTGTCGGTTCGCCACTCGTACCTGCCGCTCATCGGGGCCGGCGAGGTGATCTGGATCGAACGCTCGGCGGCGGCCCGGTCGGCGACGGGCCGGGTGAATGTCACGACGATCGGGGCCGCCACACCGACGGTCTGGCCGTTGAAGGGCTGCACCGAGGCCACGGTGGCCGCCGACGCCGACGGGGCGGTCGCGGCCAGGCCGGTGGGGGCGGTGGCTGTCATCGCGGCAACCGCGATCCCCGCAGCGGCGAGTGCCCGTCGAAGTGCTCTGGCCATGCGCCCGTGGCTCCCTGTCGTTTGTCGTCGCTTTCGAGCACCGGCTGCTCTCAGCAAAGAGCATAGATGCCGGGCCCGGTCCGGCGTTGCGGTCCGTCACAGAGTCATCGCATCAGTGACCGCGGTCATTACCGCGACTTTCGGAAAGGACCTCGGATCCCGGCGCCGGGCGCGGCGACAAGACGTCCGGGACGGCCTACTTCAACTCGGGCAGTCCGGCCACCATCGGGGTGTCCACCCCGACCGCGCCGAGATCGGTCGCGCCGCCGGGCGTGCCCAGCGGCGCGACCCGGCCCGGCAGGACGTCGGTGAAGAACGCCGCATTGTCGCCGCGGAACTTCCGCTCGCTCTCCGGCAGGTCGTCCTCGTGGAAGATGGCGTCGACCTCGCACAGCAGCCGGCAGGCGCCGCAGTCGACGCACTCGTCGGGATTGATGTACATCATGCGGTCGCCCTCGTAGATGCAATCGGCCGGGCACTCCGCGGCACACGCCTTGTGTTTGACGTCGACGCATGCGGTGGTGATCACATAAGCCATGACCCAGACGATATCTGTGACCGGCCGTAGCAGACACGGGCCGAAGGGCCCCGAAGCCGAGGACCAAAGTCCCCGACGCCGGCCCTTTTCCGTGTTGGGGCATGGTGCGTGGCTAGCGTCCCGACATGGGGGATCACCATCGACCGCCGATCCCGGAATCCGGAGGAAGAGACGACCATGCAAATGACCGACAACCACGGCGAAGTGTTGCGCGCACTGGCCGACACCGTCGTGCCCGCCATGCCGCGGGAGGACGACCCCAACGGCTTCTGGGCGGCGAGCGGAAGCAGCCTGGGCGCTGACGCAGGCGTCGCGCAGGCGATCGCCGGGATGCCCGAGGCGCAGCGCACCGGCCTGCTGAGCCTGCTCGACGGCCTCCACGCGCAGGGGTTCACCAGCGGTTCGCAACAAGAGCGCGAACAACTGCTCAAGACGGTGGCGTCGATGAGCCCCGAAGCCGAAGCCGGCGTCGGCGGACTGGTCGCGCTCACCACAGTCATGTCCTACTGCGCGCCGGACCCGAACACCGGACTCAATCCGAATTGGAAGCAATGGGGTTACGGCGGGCCCCCGGATTGGCAGCTCGGCGGACCCGACCCGCTGCCGATCTACACACCCGCGGGCGACGAGTCGACGATCGACGCCGATGTCTGCGTCGTCGGCTCCGGGTGCGGCGGCGGCGTGGTCGCCGGCATGCTGGCCAAGGCGGGGCTCGACGTCGTCGTGCTCGAGGCCGGAAAGTCCATGAACAATTCCGATTTCCGCGGTTACGAGGTCGAGGGCCTGCGTGACTTGTTCTGGCGTGGCGGCGGCGTGAACTCCTCGGGCGGGAACATGACCATGCTGGCCGGGGGCACCGTCGGCGGAGGCATGACCTTGAACTGGTCCAACTTCCTGCGCACCCCGGCGTGGGTACGCGAACAGTGGGCCGAGCAATTCGGGTTGAAGGACCTCGCCACCCCGGATTACGACGAGGACCAGGACGCGATATGGACACGGCAGGGCGTCAACGACACCTGCTCGGACTACAACGAGTCGCATAAGGCCCTGCAGCGCGGATCCGAGGCGCTCGGCTGGCATTTCCACAAGCTGAACCGCAACATCGACCCGAGGTTCTACAAGTTCGAACACTCCATGCACGCGGGCTATGGCGACCGCACCGGGGCCAGGATCGACCTCCGCACCACCTATCTGCGCGATGTCACCGACGCCGGCGGTCGGATCATCGCCAACTGCCACGCGGACCGGGTTCTGGTCGAGGACGGTCGGGGGGCCGGCGTCGCGGCCACCTACACCAATCCGCAGACCGGCGCGAAGACGGCGCTGACCGTCAGGGCGCCGAAGGTCGTTGTGGCGGCCGGGTCACTGGAGTCCCCCGCCCTGCTGCTGCGCTCGGGCATCGGCGGGCCGGCCGTCGGGAAGAACCTGCACATGCATCCGGTCGTGAGCTGCCTCGCTCTCTACCCGCAGCAGATGAACGGATGGCTGGGCGGCCCGATGTGCGCCCAGGTCGACGAATTCGCCGACATCGAGGAGGGCTACGGGGTCCTGATACAGAACGCCCAGTGGGTGCCGTCCATCATCAGTACCGCCGTGGCGCGGGAGTCCTTCACCCAACACAAGGAGACGATGTCCCGTCTCGGCCAGGCGGCGATGTGGGTCGGAATCTCGCGCGACCGCGGGTCGGGCAGCGTCACGATCGACGCCAACGGCGATCCGGTTTATCACTACGACGTCACCGACCCGATCGACGAGCGCGTTCTCAACAAGTCCCTCGAGGCGCAGCTGCGTATGCACCACGCGGCGGGCGCCGACGAGATCATCCCGATGTCGGAGAACTTCGACCGGTGGCGGCGCGGCGAGGACTTCGAGGCGTTCGTCGAGAGAATGAAGGCTTGGCCGAAGGCTCGCGGCGGCCACCGGATCGTCTGTGCGCACCAGCTGAGCTCGTGCCGGCTGGGCATCGACCCGAATACCTCGGTTGCCAATCCCGACGGGGAGCTGCACGACGTCCCGGGGGTCTACATCGGCGATGCCAGCGGCTTCCCGACCGCCACCCTCGCCAACCCCATGCTCACGACGCTGGCGATGGGCCACCGCCTCGGCCGGCGTCTGGTCGCGGAGGTCGCCACCACCGTCAGCTGACACCGGACGGTCGCCGCAGCCACGGAGGCCTTCCGTGGCCGCGGCGGACCGACCCGAGCGGGCCGAATCGCCCGTCCGGGATTAGGCTTGGCCGATGACCGATCAGGACCGAACCGTCACTCGCCGCGCCATCGCCGACGCACTGCTCACCGCTCTGGAACGCCGGCACGACATCGTGGAGGCCATCGTCGAATCCGGTGACCGGAACGAGGCGATCGACGCGGTGTCGACGCTGCTGGGCACCTCCCGGGTCGGCAGCGAGGCGTTGATGGGTATGCGTCTGGACCAGTTCACCAAGGAGTCGCGCCGGCGGATCGCCGCGGAACTGGACGACCTCAACAGCCAGTTGAGTTTCACCGCCGCCGAGCGGCCGGCGAGCACCGACGAGAGCTTGCGGCTGCGACCGTTCTCCCACGAGGGCGACCGTGACATCTTCGCCGTCCGCACCGACGAGGTGGGCGCCGCCGGGGACGGCTCCGGATCGCCGGCGGGCAGCCTCGAGGACGAAATCCGTTCCGCGCGTGATCGTTTGCGTGCCGAGGAGGCGGCCTGGTTCGTTGCCGTCGACGGCGACGCCAAGGTCGGGATGGTGTTCGGCGAACTCTCCGGCGGAGAGGTCAACGTGCGGGTCTGGATTCATCCCGAGCACCGCAAGAAGGGCTACGGCACCGCGGCGCTGCGCAGATCCCGCGCGGAGCTGGCCGCCTTCTTCCCGGCCGTCCCGCTGGTGGTCCGCACGCCGCCCGCCCGCTAGGTGGCCGACCCCGCCGCGGTGCCGACCGCCTTCCGGTATCCGGCGGCCAAGACAGGCACCTCGCACGCCCGGCTTCGGGACTGGGTGCTGCGACTGGGCGGCGTCGACCTGTTTCCCTCCGACGCCGTCGCCGCGGCGTTCAAAGCCGGCCTGAGCGAGGGCGACCCGATCGCGGAACGTTTCGTGGCGGAGACCTACCACGGCGAACTCGGCGCGCGGAAGGCCCGCGAACTGGTGGAGCGGGCACAGCGGGTCGGGATCGACGGCTTGCCGGACGCCCCCGATTCGCTGCGCGCGCTGATCGAGGATTTCGAACGCATCCCGGACTGGGTCGACGCCGAACTGGTCGAGCAGGGCGCGGCGGTCTGGCGCCGCTGGGCGTACGCGCTCGGCGCGGTCGGCAATGCCGGCACGATGGACACCTACACCGAAAGCTGGCTGGCACTTCCGCTTTCGCTGTCCGGCGGTTACGCGGGAGAGCGCGCGTTGCACCGCTACATGGAGACTTCGCGATGGTGGCTGGAGGTATGCCGACCGGGTGCGGTGCTGCGGGCCGGTTCAGCGGCGCGGGCGATCTCGTTGCACGTGCGGATCATGCACGTCAGCGTGCGGGCCAGGGTGGTCGAACACCCGGAGTGGGACGCCGAGCGGTTCGGGCTGCCGATCAGCCAGTCCGCGATGATGCTGACCCTGCTCGGCGGCAGTGTCGCGCCGGCGTTGGGGCTCACCGCCCTGGGGTACATCACCTCGCCGCATGAGACGCGCGCGGTCCTGCACTTCAATCGGTACTGCGGGCATCTGGTCGGCGTGCGGTGTGACGGCTATTTCCCGGAGACGGTGATGCAGGCCTGGCGGATTCTGTTCATGGCCGACTCCGCACGCAGTCACGACTCCGAAGCGACCGGCGCCGAACTGGTCGAGTCCTTCGTGCCGTCCTTCGCGCCCAAGCCCGGCCAGCGGGGCCTGGAACGGTTGCGGGCCCGCTACCACTACCGGGTCCAGGCCGGCTACGCCGCGCTGTTCATGCTGCCGCGGAACCGCCGCCGCTACGACCTGCCCTCGCCCGCCGTCGGTGTCGCCCTGCTGTTGGCGCGAGCGCCGTTCATCGCCGGGATCGAGGTGGCGCGGCGGGTGCTGCCGGGCGTTGACGAACGTTGGCAGCGGTTCGCGCTGCGCCGATGGCGGCGTTGGCATCAGTGGCAGTCCGGCGGTAGGGCGGCCCGGTTCCAGGCCGCCGCACCGCTGCGACGCTAGCGGCCCGGCTGCGGCTAGTCTCGAACCCGATGAGCGCGCGCGCAGGAATTCTGGTCACCGGCACCGAAGTGCTGACCGGCCGGGTGGCCGACCGCAACGGACCGTGGGTGGCCGACCGGCTGCTGGAACTCGGCGTCGAACTGGCTCATATCACCATCTGCGGGGACCGTCCGGCCGATATCGAGGCGCAGTTGCGGTTTCTGCGCTCCGAGGGCGTGGACCTCATCGTGACGACCGGCGGGCTGGGACCGACCGCCGACGACATGACGGTGGCGATCGTCGCCCGGTTCTGCGATCGCGAACTGGTGCTCGACGAACCGTTGGAAGCCAAGATCGCCGGCATCGTCGAGCGCTGGATGTCTCGTTTTCCCGACGTCGACTCCGAAGCGGTTCGGGCCGCCAACCGGAAACAGGCACTGGTGCCGGACGGGGCGGCAGTGCTCGACCCGGTGGGAACCGCCCCCGGCGTGGTGGTCGCGGGCGATCCGACGGTCGTGGTGCTGCCCGGTCCCCCGAAGGAGTTGCAGGGCATGTGGCCCGCCGCTGTGGCCACCGACGCGGTGCAACAGGCGATCGCCGGACGCACCGCCTACCGCCAGGACGTCGTCCGGATGTTCGGTGTGGCCGAGTCCGGCCTGGCCGAAACACTGCGCGCCGCAGAGCAATCCGTGTCCGACTTCGACGCTCTGGAGGTCACCACCTGCCTGCGCCGCGGGGAGTTGGAGATGGTGACCCGCTACGAACCCGACCGGGCGGAGGGCTACCGGGGCCTGATGCACCTGGTGCGGGAGCGTCACGGCGCGGCCATCTTCTCCGAGGACGGATCCACCGTGGACGATCAGGTGGCCGGACTGCTGTCGGGTCGCCGGATCGCCACCGCGGAGTCGTGCACCGCCGGCATGCTCGCCGCCCGGCTCACCGACCGGGCCGGTTCCTCGGCCTACGTGGCCGGCGGGGTGGTCGCCTACGCCAACGACGCCAAGTCCGGCGTGCTCGGGGTGGACCCGGCCCTCATCGCCGAACACGGCGCGGTCTCGGCGGAGGTGGCCGAGGCGATGGCGGCCGGAGCGTTGGGCCGGCTCGATGCCGACACGGCCGTGGCCATCACCGGGGTGGCGGGTCCCGGCGGCGGAACAGAGGACAAGCCGGTCGGCACGGTGTGGTTCTGCGTGATGCTCGGCGACGGCACGACCGTGACCCGTTGCGTGCGGGTGCCGGGGGAGCGGGCCGACGTGCGGGAGCGATCGACCACGGTGGCCATGCACCTGCTGCGCCGGACGCTGCTCGGCTCCGGCTAAGCAGGGGGCAGAACGACGTACTCGGCATCGTTGCCGCCGCGGCGGCGGGCCCGGTGCATCGCGGTGGCCGCCAGGGCGATCACCTCGTCGAGCACCTCGTCGGGCGGGCGATCCGAGAGCGGCCGCAGCGGCGTGCTGACCACCCCGATGCTGGCGCTGATGCCGTGCGGGATCGCGGCCAGCGCGCCCCGGATCCGTTCGGCAAGGGGAGAGGGATCCGGCGAGGTGAACGTGTCGGCGACGAGGAACTCCGTCTCGTCGACATGAGCCAGGACCGCATCCCGGCGAACCGTGTCCCGGAGTGCCTGAGCGACGGCGATTCGGGTTCGGTCGGCGCCGCTACCGCCCTGAAGGCTGCGCAGGGCGGCGAAGCCGTCGATGCCGACGAGGACCATCGCCAGGTAACGGTCGTCGTCCCGGTTTCGCGCCGAGAGCAGGGTAGCGGTCAGTTCGTCGAACGCAGACCTGGTCAGCAGTCCGGTGAGCGGTTCGATGTCGGCGTGCCTTCGCCCGCTCGAAGCGACCTGGGCGACGGTCCGGCAGCCGACGAGCACCGCGACGTTGATCAGAACCACCGGGGTCGTCACGGCAAGGGCGGTCGGCACGTCGATCCGGGCGATCTGGATGCTGAGCCAGAGAATCGTGCCGGCTGCGGCGGTCGCGGCGACGATCTGCAGCCTCGTGCCGTGGAAGAGTGCGGCGTAACCGAGAACGAAGGGGAACGCGGTCGCGGTCAGCAGTCCCGAGAACGGATTGATGGCGACGATGCAGCCGCCCGCCAGCAGCACGGCTCCGACGAGGACGACAACGGCGGACTGGGTGCGGGTGGGCCAGCGGTGGCGCAGCCAGGGAATGGCCAGCGCCACGCAGGCAAGTGGGATGACGGCGAGCAGGCTTCTGCCCCAGGCGATATCGCTGGCGCGAGGGTTTGCGGCCGCCAGCAGCGCGGGCAGGCCCAGGATGAGAATGCAGCCCGCGACCAGGCGCATCGTGGTCCGCTGGTGGCCGCCGGCGGTCAGACGCGAGGTGATCGCGTAGTACTGGTCGGGCACCGCGCCGGTGAGAATCCTCACCGCGCCGCCCGGTGTACCGATACCGCCCGGTGTACCGATACCGCCCGGTGTACCGGTACCGCCCGGTGTACCGATACCGCGTAGTCGCCACCTTCGAAGGGCTGCCGGTCCCAGGTCGCGAACCGGGCCACCGGTCTCAGGCCTGCCGCTGCGGCCAGGTCGTCGTACTGCCCCAGCGACAGCCGGTCCGGTCGCAGAGCGAAACCGGCGACCAGCAGGCCGCCGTCGCCCAGTCGGCCCGCGAGGTGGGCGAGCGCCCGGCCCTCGGTGCCGGGTTCCAGGAAGATGACCACGTTGCCGGCCAGCAGCACGAGATCGACCGGCGGGGCGTCCGGGTCGCCGGGCTCGGACACGTCGGCTTGGATCCAGGTGAGGTCGGGGGCCTTGGCGCGGGCGGTGGCCAGCATCGCGGCGTCGGCGTCGATCCCGGTGACGTCGAAACCGCGGCGGGCGAGTTCGATTGCGACCCGGCCGGTTCCGCAACCGGCGTCGAGGATGCTGTGCCCACCCGGCTCCCTGTGCCCACCCGGCTCCCTGTGCCCACCCGGCTCCCTGTGCCCACCCGGTTCCCTGTGCCCACCTGGTTCCCTGAGCAGCGCCTCGACCAGATCCGCCTCGCCGTGGATGTTCTGCCCGCTGTCCGCCAGGGATCGCCAGCGGGCGTCGTAGTCGTCGCCACGCGGTATGCCGGCGCGGTTCCAGCGGGTGCTCATCTCGGTGATCCTCCCACCGTCAGGGCGTCAGCACGATGGTCAGGTGGTCGCCGTCCCGTTCGACCCGCATCCCGGCCCGGCGGGCGACGGTCGCCACCCCGGCGGCGTCGTCAGGCTCTGCGGCCGCCGATGCGAGCGCTCGGGCCAGCCGCCCTTTGTGGGCCTTGTTGGAGTGGCTCACGGTGGTGCGACGTCCGTCGGGCTGCTCGGTCACCACGTCGGCCCGGACGGCGCCCGCGAGCCGGCCCAGCCCCACGTACGCGCCGGAGCGCAGGTCCACCACCAGTTCGCCGGCGGCCAGTTCGGTCAGCAGCGGCTCGAGGACCGGTCGCCAGCGGCCGGCCAGCGCGGGCCGGCCGGGCAGCCGGGAGCCTGCCGACAGCCGGTAGGCCGGGATGCGATCGTCGGCGCGGAGCAGGCCGAACAGCGCCGAGCCGACCGCGAGCCGGGACCGCGCCCGTGCGGCGGCGGCCCCGCTCAGCGTCCCGAAATCCAGCGCGTCGTAGAGCACGCCGGTGTAGCGGTGCAGCGCCGGCAGCGACGGCGCGGCCCGCAGGGCGGCGTTGCGCTCGATCTCGGTGTCCTGGGCGGCCGAGATGCCCAGTGCCCGTCGGCATTCCGGCGGATCGGCGGCAAGGGCGACCAGCTCGTCGACCAACTCCCCGCGCACATCCCCCAGCTCAGGCCAGGCGAGCGCATCCAGCTTCAGCGGCGGACCGTCGCCCCCGCCGCGTTTGGTCTCCGATGGTGGCAGCAGCACGATCACGACGCAGACGCTAACGTCAGGGCGCGCCGAAGCCGGCGTCGGCCAGCACCCGCCGGCCGGCGGCGCCGGTGACCAGTTCGACGAATCGCTTCGCCCGCGCCGGGTCCCGGGCGTCCTTGAGCACCGCGACCTGGTAGGTGTTGACCGCGCCGGCGGATTCCGGAAAGTCCACCGCGGTGACTTCGTCTGCCGCGGCGCGGGCGTCGGTCAGGTAAACCAGGCCGGCCTCGGTCTGTCCGCTGGTGACCTTGTTGAGAACGTCGGCGACGGAGGACTCCTCGCTGACCGGCCGCAGTCGCACGCCGGTCTGGGACTGCAGCCGCGACACCGCGGAACCGCAGGGGACCGCCGGTGCGCAAGTCACCACCGAAACCCCGGTGAGGTCCCGAAATGACTTGACTCCCTTCGGGTTTCCCGGCGCGACGGCGATAACGAGGCGATTGGAGGCGAACGAGAGGGCCGGACCCGCGAGCAGTCCCGCGCGACCGGCCTTGTCCATCGTGGGGACATCCGCGGTGGCCAACACATCGGCCGCCGCGCCGTGGGTGAGCTGGGTGAGCAGATCCGCCGAACCGGCGAAGGACAACTCGACCGCGGCCCGTGCACCGGCGCCGGTGAAAACACCGCCGAGTGCGGTGAAGGCGTCGGTCAGCGAGGAGGCCGCGAAGACGACCAACGCGGGTTGGGACCCGGACTGGCATCCGATCGCCGAGAGCAGGACGGCGAGCAGTGCCGCGAGCCTGGTCAACTCAGTACGGCGGCAGTCGGCCGTTGCCGGACTGGGCGGCGAGGCCGTTGAGGATATCGAGGCTGTGTCGGAACTGCTGCTGCGAAAGCCAGGGCGGGTTCTGGTTCGGTGGCGCACCGCCGGACAACTGCCACGGCTGGCACCCGTTGGTTTTGAACGCGACGTCGGTGGGGGCGATCGCGACCAGCTGGGGCTGTTTGGACAGCGCGTTCTCGACGGTCGCGTTGTCCGGGCCGATCCGGCGCCAGTAGCAGGTGCCGCCGGGCAGCGGACCGCCCGAGGTATAAACGCCCGGCTGGATCTGGGACCCGACGGCGAAGGTGCCGTCATGGTCCACCGCCGGCGGGCCGGGCGGGGGAGCGGCACCGGCCGCGGCGTGGTCGGGTCCCGGCGCCGGGGGTGGTGGAGGTGGCGTGGTCGTGGGATCTGCAGAGGAGACAGCGGCGCCGGAAATGCAGCAGCCGACCGTCAACGCGGCTATCGCCGCCGCCGTCCTAGCGCGCACGGACTCGAGGGTACCCGCGTCCGGGTCAGGCGGTCCGGCGCAGCAGTGGCAGCAGGAAACGACGCCGAAGCAGGATCGCCTCGTCGAACTGATGCTCCGCCGCGGCGACCGATTCGATGACGGGCAGCCCGGCGAAGTCGATGCGGGAGCGCAACCGGCGCTCCGCCGCCTGACCGGGCACCAGTGCCCAGTCCACGCCGACCAGGGCGCAGCGCGCGTCGACGTCGTCGATCAGCCGGTGAGCGCGGGGAGTGAAGCCGGTGACCTCGCTCAGGTCCAGGACCAGACGGCTGTCGGTCGTGATGAACCGGGTGACGTAGTCGCTGACCCGGGCGATGTTCGCGGCGTCGACGCGCCCGCGGACCGAGACGACCGTGGCCCCGTGCCGGCGGAAGGCCCACATGTGGGCTCCCTTGTAGTCGACTGCGGGGTTGCCGTAGCGGGAGGTGAAGGTGGTCATTGGTGGCTCCCCTCGAGTCGAATTCCGGTCGACGCAGCGACGCGGCTTATGGTCTCGACCGTATGGCGCAAATGTAAGGAACCTGAGAGCGGTCTATAAATCTCTGGTGAGAAAGGGTTTTCCCGCTACCCGCTTTCCGATCCCGCAAACCTGTAGACCGGGCCGTTCGCCGACCGGCGCGGTCTTACGCAATTCTGACCCCGCACCGGCCACGGTGTCGCCGGACCGACTTTCTCAATAGTCTCGGCAACGTCGGCTTCACGTTCACCTGGAGGGTTTTTCGAATGAGAACACTGACTCGCGGGCTGCTCAGGACGCTGGCTCTGGTGCTGGCCCTGACCGCCCTGACCTTCGGGGTCGGCAGGCCGGCGACCGCCCGGGCCGCCGATCTCAACTTCACCGGCACCACGCTGAGCGGGGCAACCTTCGACGGCAACAGTCTGGCCGGCAAGCCTGCCGTGCTGTGGTTCTGGACCCCGTGGTGCCCGTTCTGCAACCAGGAGGCGCCCCGCGTGGCCGCCGTGGCCGCCGCCAACCCCGGGGTGGCCTTCGTCGGGGTCTCGACGCGCGCCGACAACGCCGCCATGCAGAACTTCGTCGCGAAATACGGGTTGAACTTCACCAACATCAACGACGCCGACGGGTCGATCTGGGCGAGGTTCAACGTGCCGTGGCAGCCCGCCTACGTGTTCCTGCGCCCGGACGGATCCTCGACCTTCGTCAACAACCCGGTCTCGGCGATGTCGCAGCAGGAACTCTCCGACCGGGTGCGCGCGCTGACCACGGGGTGAACACCCAACTGCTCGGATTGGCCTTCGCCGCCGGCCTGGTCGCGGCGTTCAACCCGTGCGGGTTCGCCATGTTGCCGGCCTACCTGGCACTGGTGGTGCAACGACAGGGCGACGGCCGACCGGCCGCGGTGACCCGTGCGCTGGTGGCCGCGGCGGTGATGGCGCTGGGATTCGTGGTCGTCTTCGGCGTATTCGGTCTGCTGACGGTGTCGGTCGCCTCGACCGTCCAGCGCTACCTGCCCTACGGGACGATCGTGATCGGGATATCCTTTGCCGCACTGGGCATTTGGATTCTCACCGGGCGTTCCCTGCCGGGGTGGTCGCTGGGCAGGGGCCCGCGGTGGGCGCCGACGGACCGGCTGGGGTCGATGTTCGGCTACGGGGTCGGCTATGCGCTGGCGTCGCTGTCCTGCACCGTCGGCCCGTTCCTGGCGGTCACCGGAAGCGGGCTGCGCAGCGGGTCGCCGGCCGCGGCGATGGGTGTCTATCTGGCCTACGCCGCGGGGATCGCCGTGGTGGTCGGCGCACTGGCGGTCGCGGTGGCACTGGCCAGCACCACGGCGATCGACCGGATGCGCCGGGTGCTGCCCCACGTCACCCGGGCGGGCGGGGCGGTGCTGCTCGCCGCGGGCCTCTACGTCGCCTACTACGGCTGGTACGAGCTGTCGCTGTTCGGCGGTGGCGGGGCGGGCGCCGATCCGGTGATCGCCGCGGCGGGCCGGGTTCAGGGCGCGCTGGCCGGCTGGGTGTACCGGTCGGGCGGGTGGCCGTGGCTGTTGGCTTTGGTGACGTTGACCGTCGCCGCCCTGGCCGGCGGGGCGCGGCGGCGTCGGCGGCGACACCTCGCCCGCGACTAGACTCGCCGCCATGACACATTCGGTGCGTCGATGGGCGGTCCGGGGTGCGGCTGTCGCGGCACTGGCCGGAGCTCCCGCAGCCCTGGTCACCATCGCTCCCAGTGGGACGGCCGCGGCCGACGTGTGCGCCAGCGCGGGCCGGCGCGTCTCGGTCGGCGGTTGCGCCAACTTGTCCGAGGTGATGGCCCCGTGGGTGACACCCCAGGACGCCTACGCCCCGATCACCCCGAACGCCAGCGCGTGCGTGGGCTGGAACGGGCGCTGGGTCGACGCCAACACCTGCCGGTAGCGGGTCCCGACGAGGAAACCCCCGCGGAAAACCTCATTCCGCGGGGGTTTCCTTCGTTCGGAAGGACCTACCGGTGCAGGTCGAACCGGTCGTTGTCCATCACCTTGACCCACGCGGCGACGAAGTCCTCGACGAACTTCTCCTTGGCGTCGTCGGAGGCGTAGACCTCGGCGAGCGAGCGCAGCACCGAGTTGGATCCGAACACCAGATCGTTGGCGGTGGCGGTCCACCTCTTCGCACCGCTCTTGCGGTCGGTGCCCTGGTAGACGTTCTCCGCCGACTGCGACACCTTCCACTCGGTGTCCATGCTGAGCAGGTTGACGAAGAAGTCGTTGCTCAGCACGCCCGGACGGTCGGTGAACACGCCGTGCTTGGTGCCGCCGTGGTTGGCGCCGAGCACCCGCAGGCCGCCGACCGCCGCCGTCATCTCCGGTGCGGTCAGGTTGAGCATGTAGGCCTTGTCGAGCAGCAACCGCTCCAGGGGCATCTTCTCGCCGGCGGCGAAGTAGTTGCGGAAGCCGTCGGCCCGCGGTTCGAGGAACCGCATAGCCTCGGCGTCGGTGTGGGACTGGTCGGCGTCGGTGCGCCCCGGATGGAACGGCACCGTGACCTTGACCCCGGCGTCCGCGGCGGCCTTCTCCACCGCCGCCGAGCCGGCGAGCACGATCAGGTCCGCCAGCGAGACCTTCTTTCCGCCGGCCGCAGCACCGTTGAACTCCTGCTGGATCTTCTCCAGCGCCGGCAGCACAGTAGCCAGCTTAGCTGGCTCATTGGCCTCCCAATTCCGTTGCGGCGCAAGGCGAATCCGGCCACCGTTGGCACCGCCGCGCTTATCGGTGCCGCGGAAACTGGCAGCCGCCGACCATGCGGTGGACACCAGGTCTGCAACGGGCACACCGGAATCGAGCACCTTCGCCTTCAGGGCCGCGATGTCGGCGTCGTCGACCAGCGGATGTTCGACGGCCGGCACCGGGTCCTGCCACAGCTGGGGCGCGGCAACCTCAGGTCCCAGCAGGCGTGAGACCGGTCCCATGTCGCGGTGCAGCAGCTTGTACCAGGCCTTCGCGAACGCCTCGGCGAGTTCCTCGGGGTGATCGAGCCAGCGGCGGGTGATCTTGCCGTACTCGGGGTCGACCCGCATCGACACGTCGGTCACCAGCATGGTGGGCTTGCGCTTCGGGCCGTCGAACGGGTCGGGAATGATCGCCTCGGCGTCCTTGGCGACGAACTGCCACGCCCCGCCCGGGCTCTTCTCCAGTTCCCACTCGTAGCCGTACAGGATCTCCAGATAGCCGTTGTCCCACTTGGTCGGGTTGGGCTTCCAGACCACTTCCAGGCCGGATGTGATCGCGTCCTTGCCCACGCCGGAGCCGAAGCTGCTCTTCCATCCGATGAGCTGGTCCTCGATCGGGGCGGCCTCCGGGTTCGGGCCCATGTGTTCTTCCAGGGAGGCGCCGTGGGTCTTGCCGAAGCTGTGGCCGCCGACGATCAGCGCGGCGGTCTCTTCGTCGTTCATCGCCATCCGGCCGAAGGTCTCGCGGATGTCGTGGGCTGCGGCCAGCGGATCCGGCTTGCCGTTGGGGCCCTGCGGGTTGACGTAGATCAGACCCATCTGGACTGCGCCGAGCGGATTTTGCAGGTCGCGGGCGCCGGTGTAGCGCTCGTCGCCCAGCCAGGTGTCCTCCGGGCCCCAGTAAACCTCCTGCGGCTCCCAGACGTCCTCGCGTCCGAAGGCGAAGCCGAAGGTTTTGAAGCCCATCGACTCCAGCGCGACGTTGCCGGCCAGCACCAGCAGGTCGGCCCAGGAGATCTTCTGGCCGTACTTCTGCTTGACCGGCCACAGCAGGCGGCGGGCCCTGTCCAGGTTGGCGTTGTCCGGCCAGCTGTCCAGGGGTGCGAAGCGCTGCGAGCCCAGGCCCGCGCCGCCACGGCCGTCACCGACCCGGTAGGTGCCGGCCGCGTGCCAGCTGAGCCGGATGAACAGACCGCCGTAGTGGCCGTAGTCGGCGGGCCACCAGTCCTGCGACTGCGTCATGAGAGCAGTCAGGTCGCTCTTGAGCGCCGCGACGTCGAGCTTGGCGAATTCCTTTGCGTAGTCGAAGCTCTGGCCCAGCGGGTTGGCCTTGTCGGAGCGGCCGTGCAGCACCGACACGTCCAACTGGTTGGGCCACCAGTCCTGGTTGGTCATCGCCCGGTGTACGGCAGGCTCCTGGGAGTGTTCGGTTTGAGACACGTCGTCCTTCCTTACTTCGGTTGTTGTGAATCCGTTGAAAACTCTGATGCGACGACCGGGGCGCAGGACGGGCACTGTCCCCAGTAGATGACTTCAGCTTCGTCGACGATGAACCCCTGGTCGTCGGCGGGGGTGAGGCAACCCGCCTGGCCGACCGCGCAGTCCACGTCGCTGATAGTTCCACACGAGCGGCACACGATGTGGTGATGATTGTCGCCGACCCGGGATTCGTAGCGGGCCACCGACCCCGACGGCTGGATGCGCCGAAGCAGACCGGCGCCGCTGAGCGCGGCCAGCACGTCGTAGACCGCCTGCCGGGAGACGTCGGGCAGTGCGACGCGCACGGCGCCGAAGATGGTGTCGGTGTCGGCGTGCGGGTGGGCGTGCACCGCCTCCAGAACAGCCAGGCGGGGCCGGGTTACTCGCAGGTCGGCGGCCTGTAACTCGGCCCGCGCGCACGGTGTCCGCGCCATGAAATTTACCCTAATGCTTTTCTGGATCAGGTCAAGATCATCCGGCGGGCCCGATCGCCTAGGGTGTGGAACGTGCTCAACACGGTGGCCTTCGAACTGGTGCCCGCGAACGTCGACCGCTCCGCCGAGGAGCGGGTCGAGGAGGCCCGCAAGATGGTGCGCTTCGCCGCCCAGACCGGCGTGCGCGTCGGCCACGTGATGATCCCCGGGATGATCGACGAGGACGCCGACCGACCGGTGGAGATGAAGCCCAAACTCGACGTCCTGGACTACTGGAACCTGGTCTCCCCGGAGATGCCCGGCGTGCGGGGTTTGTGCACGCAGGTGACGTCGTTCTCCGACGAGCCCACCCTGCGTCGTCGGATCGGTGATCTCACCGCGGCCGGAATCGAGGGCATCGCCTTCGTCGGGGTGCCGCGCACCATGAACGACGGCGAGGGCGCCGGGGTGCCGCCCACCGACGCCCTGGAGATCTACCGGGATCTGCTGCCCAACCGCGGCGTGGTGATGATCCCCACCCGCGACAGCGAGGCCGGCCGGTTCAACTTCAAGTGCGACAAGGGCGCCACCTACGCGCTGACCCAACTGCTGTACTCCGACGCCATCGTCGGGTTCCTGCGCGACTTCGCCCGCGACAGCGACCACCGCCCGGAGATCCTGCTGTCGTTCGGGTTCGTGCCGAAGATGGAAAGCCGCGTCGGACTGATCAACTGGCTCATCCAGGACCCCGGCAACCCGGTGGTGGCCGCCGAGCAGGAGTTCGTCCGGACGCTGGCCGCCGGCGAACCCGCCGTCAAGCGCCGGTTGCTGCTCGACCTGTACAAGCGGGTGATCGACGGGGTGGCCGACCTGGGCTTCCCGCTTTCCGTCCACCTGGAGGCCGCCTACGGGCCGTCGGCACCGGCGTTCGAGACCTTCGCCGAGTTGCTCGACTACTGGTCGCCTGCGTCTGTGTCCGGATGAAGACCTGGATCGACTTCGACGGCGCCCCGGTCTTCGCCATTCCGCTTCTCGACTCCGTCGGCGGGGTGAGCGTCTGCGAGGGCATGCTGATCGAGGGCCCGCAGGGCTGGGGCGAATTCAGCCCGCCCGCAGGGGTTTCCGAGCAGCAGGCCGCGCGGTGGCTGACCGCGGCGATCGAGGTCGGCACGGTCGGATGGCCGGATCCGCTTCGCGGCCGGGTTCCCGTGGCGGTGACGGTGCCCGCGGTTTCTGCTCTCCGCGCGCGCGAGATCGTGGTCGCGTCCGGGTGCTCGACGGCGGCGGTGCGGGTGGGGGAGACCTCGCTGGCCGAGGATCTGGCCCGGGTGTCTGCGGTGCGGGAGACTCTCGGGGCGGCCGGTTTGATCCGTTGCGACGCCAACGGGGCCTGGGACGTCGAGACCGCGGCTGCCGCGGTGCCCGAATTAGACCGGGCCGCAATGGGATTGGAGTTCGTCGAGCAGCCCTGCGGTTCCCTGGAGGATGTCGCGGCGTTGCGGCGGCGGGTCGACGTGCCGGTGGCGGTGGATCAGTCAATCCGGGATTGCGCTGAGCCGCTGGCACTTTCGCTGGACGACGCCGTCGACGTCGCCGTGCTCAACGTCGGTGGGCTGGGCGGGGTGCGCCGGGCGTTGCACGTCGCGGAGAGGTTCGATCTGCCCTGCGTCGTGGCCGCCGACGTGCACGCCAGCATCGCCATCGCCGGGGGACTGGCCCTGGCCGGGGTGCTGCCCGACGCCGGCTACGCGCACACGTTGGCTGGTGCGCTGCTGCTGTCCGGGGACGTGGTCAGCGATTCCCGGCACCTGGCGCCGGTTGACGGATTCCTGCCGGTGGCGCCGATGCCAGCGGGACCGGATGCTTCCCGGCTTGATCGGTTCGCGGCTACTGATGCGGAGATGGTGGCGCGGTGGCGGGGGTTGTTGGGGGCGGTGCAGCGGTATTTGTAGGGGGCGGGGGCAGCTCGAGCAAGGTCACTTCCAACGAAGTCGCGGAAGGCTGATTGAGTCCAGCCCCCGCCTCAGGGTTCGAACGCGATTGGTCCGAGTTGTCGGGTGACTCATCATTCGAAGATATTCTCCTGGGCCTTCGGCGTGCTTCCGTTGGCGGCAATTTTCACAGGGTATCGACGTAACCCCCTGGGGTCCAACGGTGTAACGCCCCCGACCACTTGAGCCGGTAATCACCGTCAGCCAGTTCGATGAGTGCGCCGTCGGGCAGTGCTGAAATGGCAGCCCGCGCAGTCGGGCCCTTACGGGCAGAGTTGAGCTTTGCGTCGAGTTCCCCGGCCCCGATCCTGATGTTGCGGCTCACCGCTGCCACGAACGCCTGGCACTGCTCTCGCCGACAGGTGTTGCATGGACGGTGCCCCGCTGCCAACGCAACCGCCTCGTCGAGGAAGAAGAGCTTGGTGTACTTGCGCGGCTCCTTCAGATCTCGTTCGAAGTGCAACTCGCAGATGAGCCAGCGCGGGGGACTGGTCCGGTTGCCCATGAACAGCCCACGTTCGGGAGTCGCGAAGATCTCCCCGGTCGGCTTGACCCGATTGCATTGTGGCCCGGATGACTTGTGCACCAACGCCTACTCCTCGTCGCACCCGGGACAAACCCCGCTAACCGACAACTCATAACTGCTGCACCGTGGGCAGCGCTTGGCTTCGGACTTCGTCGACGCGTCGGCCGGGCCGCGCAGGTCCACGCCGCGGTTCTCCGGGTGGGAGACCAGCCAGGTGTTCTTCCGGGTGCTGCTGACGCGGACCACGTCGGCGCCGGCACCGAAGTGCCGGGCCTCGGCCTCGGTGAAGCCGGTGGTGCAGCCGAAATGGATGCGCAACTCGCCGGTCCCGTCGCGGCGGGCCGCGGCGATATAGGGGTAGGACAGCGGCTTGTACTCGAAGCCGGCGATGCCGATCCCGTCGCAGACGGATTTCACGAAGTCGCGATTCACGTCCGGGAACTGTGCCTTCGACCAGGCGGAGATGAAAGAATCTTCGGTGGTGTCCATGGCCGACGAGGATAAGCCGTGGGTCCGACAGGCCAGTGGCGCCTGCCGCCCCCCTCTTGAGCGGGGACCGTTCGGTTGACACGGGGCCCCGCCGAATCGGGTAGTCTCAGCAGTGCTTGAGGCGCTGAGCTTCAGGAAGTGAGCCCGAGACCCGGCCGGACGACCGTGGCGCTCGGGCCTTGCGCTTTCCTGGGAACCTCCCAGTTCGTCAAACGTCATGTTCCGCGATCACGACGGGTCGAACCCGGGCCCTTCAGTCGCCTCCCTTGGCCCAGCACCAGGCGATGGCGTCTGGAACCGCGAGCAGAAGTTCGGTCGGTGCGTTCCTGTGTTCGTACCGGAAGGTGTCGCGGCAGTTCTCGGCCCGAGTCAACTCGATCAGCCGCTGGTTATCCCAGCTGAGCAGGGAATCGTCCTGGTCAAAGACCACGAGGGTTTCCCCTGCTCTAGCGTTGTCACCGACCAGGCGCCGGAGGCAGGCTTCGCGGCGCTGTTTCTCTGTCCGATAGTCCGCGCCGGCGCGGTAGATCATTGCTTGAACCCCGGCAGCCACGATTACCTGCACGATCTGTCGTTTGCGGCTGTCTCTCTCATTCTTCATGTGGAGCCATCGCTGGTTGGGCAGCAGCAGCTCGCGGAGCGCACTGCGCAAAGGCGCGACATCGGTAACGATGTGGGCACTGGCCACCATCAAGTAGTCCCGACGCTTGGTCTCGTCGACGAACAGGTGACGAGCGCTCATCCCGCCGACAGATACCAGTAGGCGGTCGACCCCTTCACAACCGCCACCGTCTCACCGCGAGCCGACAATGTTCAGGTCTAGTCCCAAGCGAAACAAGGCGAGGGCCCGACAGAACCGGACCGCCCAACCCCTCAGTCGGGCAGAACCGCCGACACCGCCCGCATGACGATCCGCTTGATCACCGACCCGGCACCCCCGCCCGCCGGCCGCGACGCCGCGTCGAGGGTCAGAACGTCGCCCTCGGCGATCAGGCCGGGTTCGAGCACGTTCCCGTACACCCCCAGGCAGCGCCGGGCGTGCGCCGCGACGGTCCGGGTGACGGCCGCGTCCCGGGGCAGGCACGGCTGTTCATGGGAGGGCATCACGCAGCGGATGGTCGGGATCAGCGGGTTGAGGGCGATCTGCGGCCCGCGCAAAACCCCTCCGCACCAACCTAATTCGGGCTGGTCGGCAGACTCGGGGGAGTCGATCAAGATGGTCGGCCGGAAGCGTCGGACGTCGAAGTCCGACCCCGGGGAGAGCGCGGCCATCGCGGCCAGCGATTGCTCGGTCATCAGGTGCACCGGGTAGGCGTCGACGTAACTGCCCACCGGGGTGGCGTAGCGGCTGATCTCGGCGAGTTTGCGGACCGGGAACATCGACAGGTCCGGCAGCGGATCGTCAGGGCCGAGTCCGAAGATGGTGCGTACGTCGGCCTTGGTCATCATCGGTGCGCGGTACTTGTCCCGTTCGGACAGCGCCGGCAGGGGGGCCAGTCGCACATCGCGGTCCAGATAGGACGACAGCGCCGCATGCACCGCCGGGTCGGAACTGGGGAACTCGCGGCCGTCGGGCAGGCCGACGATCACCTCCGGGGCGTTGCCCGGGCCGGCGTCCGGCGGGGGCGGCGCGGCGTAGCGCGCGGTGCACAGCAGCAGGCCGGGTAGCCGCTTGGCGCTGGTGGTGGCGTCCAGTTCCACGTCGCGCACCGCCCAGGTGCGGTCGGCGGACAGCCCGAACTCGCCGATCCGGGCGGTGGGCAGACGCTCGCCCGCCATGGATTTCACCGGGTAGCGCCAGATCGCCGTGACCCGGCCGGCATCCGCCATGGGGTCAGCCTAAACCCGGAAAACCCGGGTCGGGGGGAGCCGTGGACGGCGGTGGTGTTGGTCGCCCCAAGGCGGTGATGCGACTATGGACCGGCAACGTCGGGCGCACGGAAGGCACCGGGACAACACAGATGTACGACCAAGCCAGCGGATGGGACACCGACAGCCAGGACGTCGGCCGGCGGATCGACCCGGTACTGGCCCGCAGTTGGCTGCTGGTCAACGGCGCCCAGTACGACAAGTTCGCCCCCGCCGCACGCTCCCGCGCCGACATCGTCGTCCTCGACATCGAGGACGCCGTGGCGCCCAAGGGTAAGGAAGCGGCCCGGGAGAACGTGGTGCGCTGGCTGGCCGAGGGCCACACCGACTGGGTCCGGGTCAACGGGTTCGGCACCCAGTTCTGGGAGGACGACCTGACCATGCTGTCCAAGACCTCAGCCGGCGGGGTGATGCTGGCCATGGTGGAGTCGGTCGACCACGTCACCGAGACCGCCAAGCGGCTGCCCGACATCCCGATCGTCGCTCTGGTGGAGACCGCCCGCGGTCTGGAGCGGATCACCGAGATCGCCGCGGCCAAGGGCACCTTCCGGCTGGCCTTCGGCATCGGCGACTTCCGCCGCGACACCGGCTTCGGGGAGAACCCCACCACGCTGGCCTATGCGCGGTCCCGGTTCACCATCGCCGCCAAGGCAGCCCACCTTCCGGGCGCCATCGACGGCCCGACGGTCGGATCCAGTGCGCTGAAACTCAGCGAGGCCACCGCGGTCTCGGCCGAGTTCGGCATGACCGGCAAGATCTGCCTGACCCCCGATCAGTGCCCGACGGTCAACGAGGGTCTGGCGCCCTCCCAGGAGGAGATCACCTGGGCCCAGGAGTTCTTCGCCGAGTACGAGCGCGACGGCGGCGAGATCCGCAACGGGTCGGATCTGCCGCGCATCGCCCGCGCCACCAAGATCCTGAATCTGGCCCGCGCCTACGGGATCCGGGTGTCGGAGTTCGACGATCAGGCCGTGCACGTGACGGCGCCGTCGGACACCTACCACTACTGATCCGCACCGTTCGCCAGGTCCAGGATCTGGTTGATCACCCGCACCGCCTCGGCGTCGCGGCCGTGGGGAGGCCGCAGAACGGCGGTGAGTGCGCACAACGGAACGCGTAACCGGCTTCCCGGGCCGTCGTCCAGCGAGATGTTGAGGACGGTCTGGTCGAGGTGGATCGTGGGGCTCAAATCGACCGACCCCAGGGCGAGGTCCATCATGTTGCAGTTGGCGGTGGTCTGGCCCCAATTGACCGGCATCGCGCTTTGCGTCCGGACGGCGGTCCGCACGGTTCCCGGGGCTGACAGCACCCCGCTGAGGGTTCCGTCGGCGAACGCGCGGCCATCGGGCCCGACGACGATGTTCGTGGGCGTGAACGTCCCGGCGAACGCAAAACCCCGGTGGCTGACACCGGTCGCGTTCGCCGAAGTCGCGCCGTAGTGACCGTCGGGCCCGGCCACCGCCTGCCCGGCCGCCACGATGGCCGCCGTTACGGCGACCGTCACCGCCGGCAGCGCCTTTGCGCCGCGTACTCCGCTCCCCACACAGTTCGCGGTACCCGGGGTGGGCGCCGCGAAACATCGCGCCCCGACTCAGTGACCCGGCGTCTGGCCACTCAGCGCGAGTCGATCCTCGGCGTGGAAGGTCTCCTCGAGGGTCTCCGGGGAAGTGTCGCGGTCGATGAGCCGCAGATCGGCGCCGCGGGCGGACGCGATGGCTCCGAGCCGGCGGGTCAGCTTGTCCGCGGCGTAGGCGGCCACCTCGGCCGGATCGATGTCGAACGGCTGGGTGTCGCCGTAGTCGTCCGAGCCGGCTTCGACGGTGCTCAACGCCAGCGGCATCAACTCCGTCATCCGGTCGTTGACCACCTGCCACATGGTGTCGTCGGCGGCCACATGCCGGCGGCAGGTGAAAGTGCCCCAGGCCATGTGGCGGCGTTCGTCGTCGCCGATGTGCTTGATGACCTTCTGCATGCCGGGCAGGATGCCGCGGCTGCTGCAGACCTTGCCCCAGCTGTAGTAGCCGGTGAGCGCCAGACAGCCTTCGACGACGTGGTTGTAGGTGACCGAGGCGCGGATCTGACTGGTCGGACCGGGATCGGCCTGCAGCGCGTAGAGGCTTTCGGGAAGTTCGCGGGTGAAGATCCGGGTGTAGGCCTCGTTGAACTCGACGTGCTCGTGCAGGTCCTCGAAGACGCCCACCGCGTCGAACCACAGCCGGAACGCCAGGGCGTGCTTGGCCTCCTCGTAGACGAACTGGGTCAGGTACATCTCGTCGGCGAAGCGGCCCTCGGCGGCCATCGCCGCGACGAACGGCTGCATATCCTGGGTCACCGATTCCTCCCCGGCGAGGAACTGGGCTGCCAGCCTCTTGGTGTAGCGGCGCTCGTCGTCGGTCATCGCCGCGAAGTCCTCGGCGTCCCGGCTGAAGTCGATCTCGGCCGGGTTCCACTGCTTGGCGTTTCCCTTGAGGAACAGACGCATCGGGAAGGAATCCCGGTTCAGGCCGCCGGCCGCCAGCGAGGCATAGCCGCCGCGCTTGCCGTGCTCGATGCTCCGCGTCATTGACGTTCCCCTGCCTGTCGAGTGCTCGCCCGCCCAATCCCAGCATAGATACGGTTTTCGGGTACGGCCGCCCGCCGGGCGAACTACAGTCGGACAGCTATGACGGCCTGGCCGAATTCAGTGCACACCGGGGTCGAGTTGCGCAGGCTCAGCCGCCGGTTCAGCACCGTCGGCGTCGACATCGCACCCGAGCGGTTACGGGAAATCGCCGACGGCGCCCCGGCCACCGAAGGGGAGTGGGTGGACGTCAGTTTCGCGATGGTGGCGACCAGCCTGCTCAGCGAGCAACGCCGCACGAAGCGGAGCCGCGCCCGACGGCGCCTGGTCCGGTGGGGCATCGTCGCCGGAGCGGTGGTGGTGGCGATCAACGTGCTGCTGTGCCTGGGTCTGCTCTTCTTCGTGATGACCCAGCACACCTCGCCGTACTGAGCCAGCCCGCTAGCAACAACTACGGCTTCTTCAGTGTCTTGCCGATGTTGTCGAGAGTGGCTTTCTGCAACTCTGCGCCGTTGCCGTTCCCGCGGTCCTTCCCGCCGAAGCCCAGCTTGCTCAGGAAGCCCTGCAAACCGGTCAGCGCGTTGACGATGAGGGCGGGATCGGTACCGGTGACCTGACCGATCACCTGTCCGGCGACGTTGTTGGCCACGTTGTTGTTGGCATTGTCGGACGGGGCGGCGGCTGCCACGGGAGCGGACAGCATGGCGGCGGTGACCACCGAAGCAGTTGCGATCTTCCACTTCATTCCGGGACGCTCCCTCACGGTCGGCGTGTGTCGCCCAGGGCGGGCACAACCCGAAATCTAGTCGTCATCGTGGCGCTTAGCAAACGCTGCGCGGTGCGATGCATCACAGCTACGTCGGGTTTTAATTCCCCCGCAGCTACGCGCAGCCGCCGCCGTTCCGAGAGCTACACCAACGCCGCATCGACGTTCCTGCGGAACCTTGGCCTCGGGTACCGCCGGAGTCGCCATCGGGCGGCTGTTGCGTAGAGCCATGTGATTGAGAGGAATTTCAGAGCGGGGTTGGGGTAGGCCATTCGTTCGAACCCGCCGAGTTCGCCGAGCAGTCGCGGATCGACGGCATGCATCGACCACCGCACGCCCTCGTGGTCGCCGCGCCGGATCAGTTGGCGCAGTTCCCACCTGAGTGATCGCTTGATCTCCACGAGAACGAGCGGATTCCGCTCCGCCGGCGGTCGGCCGATCCATCGTCGGTACAGCATGTTCGTCACCGCGATGCGGTCGGGGTATGCCTCGTGGCGCCGGGCGGTGGCCTGACCCGGCACTCCTGTGCGGTAGACGGCCAGGACTGCCGGGCAGAACACGACGGCCGTCTGCTGCGCCAACTGGAAGAAGAGGGCGCGGTCTTCCGAGTAGCCGATTCCGACGGGGAATCCATCGGTCTCAGCGAAAGCCGACTTACGGACGACTATCGAACTCGCATTGCCGAAGAAGCTCGGGTTGCGGAAGTAGTCGACCATCTGCGTCTTCGCCGCGAGGCGGGCCGAATACCTCACGAGTCCGGAACCGTCGGGATTGCGAATGACCCCGGCACAGCAGTACATGTCGGCGGTCGGAAACAGTTCCGCGGCCCGCTTCATGGTTGTCGGGTAGGTAGGCCGCCAGAGGTCGTCGCCGTCCAGGAAGGCGATCAACTCGAATGCGGCTGCCTCGACACCGCGGTTTCGAGCCGCGGCGGCTCCCTGATTCCCCTGATGCATCAAACGGATTCGCGGATCGGTGAACTCGCGGCTGATGATGGCCGGTCCGTCGTCGGTCGATCCGTCGTCGACGACGATCACCTCGAAGTCGGGGTAGCCCTGAGCCAGGACGCTCTGGAGTGTTCCGACGATGGTGTGACCCTTGTTGTACAGCGGGATCACGACGGAGAACACGCGGGGATTCTCTGGCCTGCAGGCGGAATCAGCGCTGGACGTGCCCGTCGGCCACGCTCAGCGCCGCGTCCAGAATCGCCAGGCCCTCGTTGATCTCGGCGTCGGTGACGTTGCACGGCGGGCAGGCGTGGATGCGGTTGAAGTTCGCGAACGGCAGCATTCCGCCCGACTTGCAGGCGGCCACAACGGCATTCATCGCCGGGCTCGAGCCGCCGTAGGGGGCCAGCGGCTCGCGGGTCGCGGGGTTCGCGACCAGTTCGATGGCCCAGAACACACCCAGCCCGCGCACCTCTCCAACCGAGGGGTGCCGAGATGCCAGGTCGCGCAGGCCCGGTCCGAGCACCTGCTCGCCGATGCGGGCGGCGTTGGCCACCATCCCTTCGTCCTCCATGGCGTTGATGGTCGCCACCGCCGCGGCACAGGCCAAGGGATGTCCGGAGTAGGTAAGCCCACCGGGGTAGGGCCGGTCGGCGAAGGTGGCGAAGACGGCGTCGTTGATTGCCACCCCGCCGAGTGGCACGTACCCCGACGTCACACCCTTGGCGAAGGTGATCAGATCCGGCACCACGTCGAAATGGTCGATGGCGAACCACTTTCCGGTCCGGCCGAAACCGGCCATCACCTCGTCGGCGATCATCACGATGCCGTGCCGGTCGCAGATCTCGCGCACCCCGGCGAGGTAGCCGGGCGGGGGCACCATGATGCCCGCGGTGCCCGGCACCGACTCGAGGATGATCGCCGCGATGGTGTCCGGCCCCTCGTGGGCGACGAGGCGCTCGAGGTAATCCAGTGCCCGCTGCGACTCCTGCTGCTCGTTCTCGGCGTAGAACGACGAGCGATACAGGAACGGGCCGTTGAAGTGCACGACACCGGCGGCGCCGTAGTCGGATGCGTAGCGCCGGGGATCGCCGGTGAGGTTGATCGCGGTGTCGGTGCCGCCGTGATAGGAGCGGTAGCGGGAGAGCACCTTGCGCCGGCCGGTGTGCAGGCGGGCCATCCGCACCGCGTGCTCCACCGCGTCGGCGCCGGCGTTGGTGAAGAACACATGGTTCAGGTCGCCCGGGGTGCGCTCGGCGATGAGCCGGGCGGCCTCGGAGCGGGCCGCGTTGACGTGCTGGGGGGCGATCGTGCACAGCTTGGCCGCCTGCTCGGCGATCGCGGCGATCACCTTCGGGTGCTGATGGCCGATGTTGGTGAAGACCAGTTGGCCGGAGAAGTCCAGCAGTCTGCTGCCCTCGCCGTCCCAGACGTAGGCGCCGTCGGCGGCGACGATCGTCATCGGGGTGATCTGCTCCTGCGCCGACCAGGAGTGGAACACGTGCCGGCGGTCGAGTTCGTAGGCGCGGCGGCCCTCGGCGATCGCGGTGGGGATGTCCTGCCCGTTCGGCAGGGCCGTTTCGGTGGTGGTCATCACCGCGCAGTCTACCGGCCGGTCCTTATGTCAATCCCGGCTTGCTGCTCGGTGCGGTAGATTCATCACCCGAGACGGCCTGCGAAGTGCGGGAGATGGGGGCCATGTCGAAATCGGGTTACACCGCACGGTTGGCTGCGGCGGCTTTTGCGGTCGGAATCGCGCTGGGCGCACCGGCGGCCGGCGTCGCCCCGGTCGCCGCCGCCGACTCACCAGACACCTCGGCCGCGAGCGACTCCGGCGGGCGCGCCGAACCGGGCCGTGCCGTCCGGGGACCGAGGGCGGCCTCCCGTGCCGACAGCAACACCCGGGGCGCCACGGCGCGCGCGGCGGCCGCCGAACCCGCGGCTGCCGACGACGAGGCCGGCCCGCGCCACGGTGTCGGTGCCCGCACCGTCGAGAAGCGCGGCCGATCCTCCGCCGGGGCCGAGCCGCCCGCGGCCGTCGCCACCCCCGGCGGAACGGCCCCCGAGAAACCGGACATCGGCACACCGGCCCCCGACACACCGGCCCCCGACACACCACTGCAGGCGGGACCGCTGAGCGCCCGTGCGCCCGTCGCGCAGCCACCCTCCGCTCCGGTTGCTGCGGTTGCGGTCAACGAGCCCGCCGGTCCGCTGATGCAGCAAGCGGACCTGCCGCCGGCCGCACCGGTGGCACAGGCCCCGGCGTACAGCGCGCCGGCAACCCTCGACGCCCCGGCCGGCATGGCCACATCGTCGGCCGCCGCCACCCTCGACGGGCTGCTCGGCTCGTTCCGGGCACTCTTCGAGGGCGCGGCGCTGTTGTGGCGCCGCCGATTCTTCAACGAGGCTCCCACCGTCAGCCCGGTCCAGCTGACCGGGCTGACCGCCGGACCCATCACCGGCACCATCGGCGCGGTGGACCCCGAAGGCGACCCGCTGACCTACGCGGTCACCGGGATTCCGAGCTACGGCACCGTCACGGTCGGCCGGGACGGCGCCTACACCTACACCCCCGGATCGGCCTTCGCGGGCAGCGACAGCTTCGTCGTCGCCGTCACCGACGGCGGCATGCACATCAACCTGCTGGATCTCAGGCGCCCCAAGAGCGTCGATGCCGGCGTCTCGGTGGCCCAGGGCATCACGGTTCCGCTGCTGCGTTTCCAGTTCCTCTACGGCTCGGGATCCCAGTACTGGTCACCGGAGGCGCGTCGGGCTCTGGAGTCCTCGGCCGCGAAACTGGCCGGGTACCTCGTGGTGAGCTCACCGGTGACCATCACCTACACGGTGACCGGCCAGAAGTTCCCGCTCTCCTCGACGCTGGCGACGGCGGGCAGCGACTTCACCTTCGCCGGATCGGGATTCATTCAGACGGTGGTCCAGAAGAAGATCCAAACCGGGGTCGACGCCAATGCCGGCGCCCCCGACGGCGAGATCACCTGGAATTTCGGGCCGTCCTGGTCCTACGGCAACACCGTGGCCAACAACCAGTACGACTTCCAGTCGACGGCGCTGCACGAACTGGTGCACACGCTCGGGTTCTTGTCCTATGCCGAGAATGCCGGAAACAACACCGGCAAGATCTGGACCGTCTACGACAGCTATCTGGTCGACTCCGGCGGCACGCCGGTGATCGGCACCGACTACAGGTGGAAAACCGCGTACAACGCCAACCTGACCGGCGGCAACGGCGGGCTGTACTTCGGCGGGCCCGGAGCCGTCGCAGCCTACGGCGGACCGGTGCCGCTCTACACCCCATCGCCGTACTCGTCCGGCAGTTCGCTGTCCCACCTCGACGACGGCCGGTTCACCGGCTCCAAGGAAAAGCTGATGAACGCCGTCAGCGGCCAGGGCACGGGAGTTCGGGTGCTGAGCCCGGTCGAGTTGGGCGTGCTGACCGATATCGGCTACCAGCTGACTCCCTCGGGGGCGCCGACACTGATGGTGGTCGGATTCCTCTTCATCCGACGGCCGCGCCGAAAGAACAGGGCAGCGAGCAGGCGGTAGGAACAGGCTGCCGGGCGAGCGACTAGGAACAGGCTGCTGGGCGGCCGAGGACCGGCAGCAACCGTTCGGCGACGTTTGGATGCCGACACGACACCGTTGCGTCACGGTTGGGCAACTCGCCCTGCGCTGATCCTGCCGGGGGTGGCGACGCGGAATTCGTTGTTGTAGATGTGGCTGTAGTGACTGATGGGCCGCGGTGCCGGAAAGGCCGGCCGAAGGCCCGGAGAGGTGAGTCGACATGAACCGCGTGGGTGCGACCCGAAACGCGTTGGTCGGCCTGGTGCTGGTGATCCTGACGGCACTGGGACTGACCGTGGGACCAGGTGCGGCGTCGGCGGCCCCGGTATCCCGGGAGCAGGCCGTCAATCTCGTGATCGCCCGCGGCCTGGCCCAGCGCGGCGTTCCGTACTCCTGGGCCGGTGGCGGGATCGAAGGACCAAGCCTGGGCAAGGGCGACGGCGCGGGCATCGTCGGTTTCGACGCCTCGGGTCTGATCCAGTACGTCTACGCCGGTGTGAACGCCAAACTGCCGCGCTCATCGGGGGAGATGTACAAAGTCGGCCAGCGCGTGACCCCGGCCCGAGCGTTGCCGGCGGACCTGATCTTCTACGGTCCCGACGGCGCCACGACGGTGACGATGTTCCTGGGGAACAACCAGATGCTCGAGGTCGGCGACAACGGTGTGACGGTGTCGCAGGTTCGGACCGCCGACATGGCGCCGTATCTGGTGCGGATCATCGCCTAGGTCGGGAACCCCGACAGGCCGGCGCTGGAGATCTAGCGGCCCGCTACGCGCAGTCGGTGCAGATCGACTCGCCGTTGCGGCCCCGGGCGCTGCGAATCCGCAGGTAGTTCGTCTCACCGGCTCTCCGCCGACAACGGAGTCGGCTCACGGGACGTTTCAGCGTGCGTCGGCAACCTTGGTGATTGGGCCGAGAACCTGGATCGCATTCTGGACCGCGAGGCGCTGAGGGTGCGGATGAGCATGGACGTGCGGCTGGCACCACAGCGCATCGAAATCGTCTTCACCGACGACGGCAGTCCGGCGGCCGTCGACCTGCATTCCGTCAGCCTCCCAGGTGGTCTGGCGGATCGGGGTCGTGGCCTGGCCATCGCCAAGGCGGTTCTCGACGAACTCTCCTACCGACGCGACAACGGCCGAAACACTTGGGTGCTGGCACACCGGCGCTTCTTGTGATGATGCAGCCCCAACGCCGACCGGCAGTGCTTCCAGTTCTCACTCGAACGTAATCAGAACCAATGAGCAGTCGTCCTCGAATCCTCCTGACGGTGCCAGATCGCACAATTCGTCGATGAGGTCGTCGAGTGTCCAGACCGGCGATCCGGCCAACCGGGTGACAACGTCGGTGAGGCCGCCGATCGTCATCTGTTCGCCGCCGGCGAGAACGATCTCGTTCGCGCCATCGCTGAAGAGGAGAATCCTGCTCCCCGGTGGCACCGAATAGGAAGCCGTCGTGAATCGCGTATCCTCAAAAAGCCCGACGGGCTGACCGCCGGTGGTCAATTCCGTTGTCGTAATCCTGCTTTCGATCTCCGGATGGAGAACAATTGCGGGCGGAGCACCGGCACTGGCGTAGCGCAGCGTACGCGTGGGCCGGTCGTAGACCCCGTACCAGATGGTGAAGAAGTGATCCCTTTGCTGCTCCATCTGGAAGAGCCGATTCAACTCGGTCAGCACCGCCGCAGGGTCCAGCATGGTCTCGGCGGTGATTGTTCCTGAACGGAGCAAGTTGTGCAGTGACACCGACAGCAACGCGGGTTCGATGCCGTGGCCGGAGACGTCGATGAGATACGCGACCAGATGGTCACCATCGATCCAGGTGTATTCGAAGCAGTCGCCACCGAGCACACTTGACGGCAGGTAGCGAGACGAGACGGTGACCGGTCCGGCCAAGCCCCGCGGCATGATCGACTTCATATAGCTCGCGGCGCTGCCCAATTCAGCCGTCGTCTGGTCGTTCTGCCGCTGAAGCTGTTGAGCCAGGACGCGATTGCGCTCATCGGCCTGAACTCGCGCGGTGATGTCGATGATCTGGGAGATGAAGTTCTCCACCTGTCCGTCCTCGTCGCGCACACAGCCGACCGAGAGATCGCCCCAGATCCGATGGCCGTCGGCGTGGATGCACTGCTTGACCATCTGGTAGGAGTCGATCCGGCCTGAAAGGATGTCAGAGATGTTTCTAAGTTCGTCTGCGAGGAACTCCGGCGCGGTCAAGTCCTGCCAGGTTTTCTGCGTCAAGGTTTCGGCGTCAAAGCCGAAGAGCTCACACAGCGCAGCGTTGACTTCTTCGAAGCGACCGTCCGGGGCGAGCAGACACATGCCGATCGCGGCGCTGTCCATGGAGCGGCGGAAACGCGCGTCAGCCCTGGCCCGCTCCCGGCGTGCCTGTTCGACTGCCCGCTCCGCGGCCACCTCGTCATCGACCACGCGGATCGAGTGTGCGGCTTCCGCTTGAGCGGTCATGTCGATGACCTGGGTGACGAAGCCTCGGGACTCTCCCTCGGGCGCGTTCAGCACGCTCGAGGTCGCATCAACCCAGAGGCGATGCCCGTCGGCGTGCAGGTACTGCTTCCTGGCCCGGTAGACGCCGGCCCGTCCCGAGATCATGTCCGCCAGGGCTGCGAGGTCGGCGTCGAGGAATTCGGGGGCGGTGATGTCCTGCCAGGTCATCTGGCCCAGCGTGTCGGCGTCGTAGCCCACCAGATCGCACATCGCCGTGTTGACCCTCACGAAGCGCCCGGCCAGATCGCTCATCGCGGTCGCGACGACGGAGTTGTCGATCACCCCTCGCTCAAGGGCGTCCGCTGCGACCTGCTGCACGCGCACCTCCTCGAGTCGCCGGCGCGCCTCTTCGACATGCTGTTGCGCGGCGACTTCGTCGTCGACCAGACGCAACGTCGCGGCCACCCCATCCTGGCGGCCGTCGGCGCCGTGGAACGGCCTGGCGTGCAGATCCAGCCAGTGGACGACGCCATCGGCGCCGACCACCCTGCCGCGCCCCCGGACCGTCTCACCCGCCAAAGCCCGGGCCATCAACGCCGCCTGGTACTGAAGGTCCTCCGGCGGAATGTGGGCGAACACTTCCCAGCCCAGCCAGTACTCAGGAGGCGCACCCAGTGCCTCTTCTACGGACGGCGAGACCCAGACAACCTTGCCATCCCGCACATGACAGAGGATGTCCGTGGAATTCTCGGCCAGCAGCCGATAACGCTCCTCGGACTCGGCGAGAAGGCGGATGTCCTCATCGGGGGGGGCGACATCCCGATAGCTCACGCTGATCGAACCGCCTTGAAGCACACGCCCCGGCCCCCATCGGGCTTCGTCCACCACTGCGAATTCGGATTTCTGGGCGAGTTCATGACCACTCTCCTGAACACCTGGTGGCCGGACTTCTTTCGACCCAGCGACGAAACAACCTCTGAACAGTCATATGCGAAATGCCGCTGATGAACTCATCGTACGCCGGCACAGCCGCGGCCGGCTCATCTGATGTGTCTCGTCGGTCCACACCCTGAAGCTTGTCAGTGTGTTGTCGCCGAAAGCGTTGCTCAACGCCACATCGGCGGCGTCGCGCCCGCTCGCGATGAGAACTCTGCCGATGCGGGGGGTGTTGTTGCGGGCGTCGAAGGTGCGCCATTGCCCGCCGAGGAAGACCTCGAACCAGGCGGCGAAGTCCATCGGACCGTGGATCGGTATCGCAATACCGAGCTGCCGAGTAGGCAGACAAGCGTGTCGACGGGCAGCTGCTCAACCGGAATCTGTTGTGCGTCGGCAACAATGGCGTCGGGTAATCCGGTGTCGTTGACAGTCGCGTTCGCGGTGACGCGGGTGTGGACACTCTGGCCGGCGAGGGCAGACGCGTGGTCTTCAGTCGGGGTGGCTGAGTGGTTCCTTCCCAACGTCGGGGTCGGTCCACAGCGGGCCGCGGTCGGCGAACAGCGGAACCCGGGAGACCGACTCGACCCCGCCGGCGACCGTCAGCCGGACATCCCCGGCGCGCAGCCGGGCGGCGGCGTGCGCGACGGCGTCGATCCCCGAGGCGCAGAACCGGTTGATCGTCAGACCCGGAACGCGGTCACCCCAGCCGGCCAGCAGTGCCGAGGTGCGCGCGATGTCGGCACCCTGCTCGTCGACCTGGGAGGCGCAGCCCACGATGACGTCGTCGATCCGGCCGGGGTCCAGACCGGTCCGTTCGACCAGGGCCCGTTCAAGGTGGATCAGCAGTTCAGTGGCGGTGCGGTCGTGCAGCGCGCCCTTCGCCGAGGCCTTGCCGCGCGGGGTGCGCACATAGTCCAGAACGAGAGCGTCCAGAGCCAGGGCGTGCAGAACTGGGGAGTCGCTCATGCGGTGGACTTTACGGCGCTGGACGGGCTCCCAAGACGGCTGGCGTCGGCCTCACCCCATCCGGCGGAACAACTCTGCCGGCCGGCCGCGGGACCCGGTCTCCTCGACCATCCCGGTCCGCTCCACCTTGTCCTCCATGGCGCGGCGGAACTTGTCCCGGCCGAACTCCTCGCCGGCGACCGCCTCGTGGACCCGGCGTAGCTCGCTGAGGGTGAACCGGGGGCCCAGCAGCCGGTCGGGGTCGGGGTCGTTCTCGTAGCGCTCCCGGACGTCGGCTCTGGCGCGGCGCACGATCTCGGGGTGATCCCACGCCAGGTCCCCGGGCCGGTCGACGGGTGCCAGCCGGGTGTCGCCGGCCGCGCCGGACCCCAGTGCTCGCAGGTGCTCGAGGCGGACGACGGCCACGTGGGCCACTGAGATCACCCAGTCACGGTGATCGCGGTGAGGGTCGTCGAGCACGTGCAGTTGGCGAGGTCGGATGTTCTCCACGCCGAGCTTGGCGCGCAGGCACCGCTCCACCGCCTCGGCCAGCGTCTCGCCCTTGCGTACGAATGCCCCCGGCAGCGCCCACTTGCCGATGTCGTCGCGCCACATCTCCACCACGACCAGGCCCCGCTTCGGGCAGATCGTCAGCAGCGCGGTGTCGACGGCCACGATGGGCCGCGGGTAGTTGCGCGACGGTTTTTTGTCAGACCGCCTTGATACCTTGGTGTTTGGGCGGTCGGGGAGTGAACCGGGCGGTTCATCGGGGAGTGCGCTGTCGCCCATCGGCTCAACCTAGCATTTTGTTGGCTTATTGCACATAATCATAATTTGCGCTAAAATCGCACATAATCAAACACGTCAACGGGGAACGGGGGAACTGCCAATGCAGGGAATCAATATCGACACCGCGGTACTGGTCATTTGCGATGACGACACTGCCAGCCGGATGGACGTGCTGGCCGAGAAAGCCGCCGAGCACGGGGCACGGATCGCCGAGACGTTCGCCTTCCCGGTGGGGGCCGCTGCGTCCAGCGATGACCTCGCCCAGGTGGACGCCGTCGTCGCCGCGCTCAGTCGCGCCGTCGGCACCCGCACCTCGCTGTGGTGCCCGTTTCCGCTTCAGGATCTGTGCCGAGAGGCCCACATCCGGCGCCTCAGCCTCGCCCTACAGCGCCACGGCCTCAATCTCCTGCTGGGCCAATACATGTCGCCGTGCCCCACAGAGGGTGGCTACAGCGCCCTTGATGCCGCGCTGCGTGAGGAAGTGAAGGCCGTCGACGAGATCGACAACGCCGCGCTGGCCCTCGCGGGTTCGGAGACCCTGGGTGCCCAGATCGAGGCGGAACTGGCCCGCAAGGCCGGAGCCTCGCGCAGGGCGTGCCGCGGGGAACGGATCTACAGCACCCGCGAGGCGGCCGGGCTGCTCGGTCAGCCGGTCAACTGGATCACCTGGGCGCTGGGCAAGAACTTCTTCACCTACGCCGACGACTCGCCCATCGAGCCGCTGCGGGTGGGGCGAGGCCGGCGCCGCCGCTTCACTGTGGGGATGCTCAGGGAAATGACGAAGTCCTGCCACCGGCAGGGTGTCCTCAGTCAGCGGGAGTGCGAGCGGGTGCTGGCCGGACTGTCCCGCACGGAGCGGTAACACGACGCCCGCCCGCCGTCGCCGTCACCGGTGGCGGGCGCCGAGCGTTACTGACCGCACACGGGAGGCCGCACCGGGTCGTCCCGCACTTCATCCACCAACGGAAAGGACCTTCGACCATGCATAACAACACCAACACCGCGACCTGGCCGCACGACGACCTCGTGCACGGCTGGTGGGTCATCCCCGGCCGGCTGCTCGCCACCGAGTACCCCGGCGCCAAGGACGCCGGCAAGACGGCCCGCAAACTGCGGGCTCTGCGCGAGGCCGGCGTCAACTCCTTCGTCGACCTGACCGAAGCCGGGGAGATCACCCGCGGAGGCGTCCCGATGCGCCCCTATCGCGACGACCTCGACGACGGCGTGACCTACGAACGCTTCGCGATCCCGGATTGCGGCGTCGTCGACGACACCGAATACGACCGGATCCTGGCGCACATCCGAGCCGAACTCGATGCCGGCAAGGTGGTCGTGGCCCACTGCTGGGGCGGCAAGGGCCGCACCGGCACCGTGATCGGGGCCTGGCTCATCGACCACGAGGGTCTGGGCTATCCGGAGGTGCTGCACCGCATGCGGGACCTCCGGCACGGAACGCGCAAGGCGCACCACCGGGTTCCCGACACCGATGAACAAGACGCGGTGCTGCGGCGGCGTGCCCAGCGACGGGAGGCCTGATCATGACCGACTGGTTCCGGCGCCTCACCGGCTTCACCGAGGACGGCTACACCTCCACCCGGCAGCGGCTTGCGATCGAGGGCGACGAGCTGGTGTCGCGAGTCAACGGCAAGCGCTACCGGATCGGGGAGTTCACCCTGCCTACCGTCGCCGGGCTCCGCAGTCGGACGAATCCGGCTGGGGGGCAACCACAACCTGGGGGGCAACCTGGGGGACAACTTGGGGGACAACGCAGTACGGTTCGCGCCGTGATCGGGGAGGCCCGCAGTCTGCACTCCGATCCGCAGTTCGCCGGGGCGTTGTTCCAGGTGGCTTCCCAGTTCAATGCCTTGGAGATGGTCTCCGAGCACGTCACGCCGGAGGAGGGTGTCACCCGCTATGCATGGGACGCCACCCAGGGCCCGGCGTGCGCCATCGCTGCCGGTGCGGCCACCATCTATCGCAACTACTTCGTGCCGGTCGGCGATCAGATCGGGCAGACCGCCGACCGGCAGGTCGACGCGTTGGCCGGGGTGGGTGCGGCGCTGGCGGAGTTGACCGGCCTTCCGGTCGGGGCGCTGTGGACGATGAGCAACGGCTATGCGCTGTGCACCGAGCGGGGGCTCACGGCGATCGGCGCGGTTCTGCAGGACGCCACCGAGGAGGTCCGCGACAGCCTGCGCGGGCAGCTGTCCATCGGTCTGCACCGTGACGTAGAGGTCACCGACGTGGACGCTCCGCCGCGCCGACTGGTCTCCCAGGCGTTCTGTTCGGCACTGCCCCTGGGGTATTCGCGGCTGCCCCGATCACAGTGGGAGCCGTTCGCCCGGCTGATCCTGGAGGCCACCTACGAGGC
>NZ_JBBATF010000002.1:0-50610 GCF_040398885.1 Mycobacterium sp.
TGAGGATCGTCCCGGTCGCCACCGCCCGCGACAACGTCGCACCCGAGGGATTGGAATCAGAGATCGAGACCGACGGTTGGGCGGCGTTGATCACGTTCTGCCACCTGGTGCGGGTGTCGGACCGGTAGGAAACGA
The DNA here is from genome assembly GCF_040398885.1 of Mycobacterium sp. GTDB lineage: Bacteria > Actinomycetota > Actinomycetes > Mycobacteriales > Mycobacteriaceae > Mycobacterium. The sequence continues at coordinate 136 of NZ_JBBATF010000002.1, forward strand.
TGTTGGTCATCTGCAGGTCGCTGACCGCAACATCCTTGAGGGTGTAGTTGTTGAGCCCGAAGAACACCGAGACCACAGTGGAACCGGCCGCTTCTCTGACCGAGAACAAGCCGGGGCCCATCCAGCCGAAGTTGAGCTTGTCGGTGGCGGGGTTGAAAGCCACCGTGTGGGAACCCCAGCCCCAGGTGATGGGCGTCGTCGTGCCCGTCGACGTGGTGGTCGCCGCAGGAAGGGCTAACGCCGGGTGAACCGCAGCAGCCGGAGCGGACGTGGGCCGCACCGCCTCGAGTTCGCGGCGAAGCAACGACAGCGCCGCGGTGACGAACTCGCCTGGTATGCCGGGCACGCCGTTGGTCGCGCCGGAGGAGTCAAAGCCGAGCAGCCTCAGGAATCCGGACATCAGCTGGGACGGCTGGACCGAGACGGCCGCCGCCGGTGGAGCGGCAGTCGCAACCGGCTGGACAGCAGCACTCGGGGCGATCGACGACAGCGCGGCGGGGACTACGGCCGCAGCGCGTGGGGTGGCCGACGGCGCGGCGTCTGCGGGTTGCGCAGGTAGATCAGCGGGTGCCGAGATCTGCGAGCGGTTGAGGGCCGGCGCGTCGGCGGCGGATACGGTGGCACCGGTTCGGTCCGTGACTGGGTCGGCACTCAGCGGAGCATCCGACGCAGGCAACGCCGGTGATCCGGCACGCCTGTCTGCAGCACCGAGGGTCACCTTATTGCGCTTCGAGGGGGTTTCGTCGACAGCCGATGCATCGGCCGGTTCCTCGACGGCGGGCGAGTCCTGGTCGACGACCGTCGATTCAGCCGTGGACGCCGGCGCCGATCGGGGACGCACCGCGCTCACGTCATCGATCGCGCTCACGTCATCGATCCCGCTCACGTCATCGATCGCGCTCACGTCATCGGTGGCCTGCGCATCCGCTGCATCCGACGTCGGCGTCATCGGGTCGCCCGTCGAGGCGTCGGCCGCCGAGTCCACGGCTGTGGATGCCGGCGCCGATCTAGGACGCATCGTTCCCACGTCGTCGGTGGCGCTCACGTCGTCGGTGGCCTGCGCGTCCGCTGCATCCGACTTCCGCGTCGTCGAGGCGTCCGGGCCCGCGGTATCGGCGCAGGCCAAACCGGCGGTACCCATAGCCACTGCAGTCCCGATACCGAGTGCGACAGCGAGGGCCCGCACCCGGCCGACGAAGACCGGCTTGTCGGTGGCCAGCGTTTTAATCGGTTTCGTCTCGGTCAATTTACTGTTATTCGTCGCGGAATTACCCATCAGAATGTCCCTATTTACTCGTTTTTGGCGCATGCCAATTAGAGGCCCCGGGAGGCCCTTTTTGTCTTGCTTAGGTTTGTTCAGAACGGTGAATATGAAGATTTGTCGCGATGTGCGCGTCCATAACAGCGGTAACCCGGCAAGTTGTCAAGCGCTACGACGGATCGAATCTGCAGAGTTCAGAAGCCATCCGCTGAGGTTTCGGCGGCCGACGGCAGCACGAAACTTTGCCCAGATCCCGCACTCTGACACAAGCAGAATTTCGCGGAATAAAACCGCGAACGAGGATGCCGAATCCGCTCTAATGGGTAACCCGGATAAGGTCGGAATCGCCATTCCAAACGATTTCTGATATGCATGCAAGCTGGCGAGGAGTATTATATTTATTCGTCGGATCAACTCGAATAAAAATGCTGCCTTATTGCGCATCTGGAAAATGGTGCCGAAGGTCATCGTCGCTGCCAGTGGCTCGGTGACTGGAACGGCGAGTTAACGGCCGCCGCTCGGATCAGGGGTCCGCCGACTCGCATCGACGTGAATCCTTGGATTCACCGAAGATGCCCCTGGGCCTAGTTCTTTGGGCTACCCCAATTAAATTTAATCACCATCATTTATCCTTTAAGGGGAAAATTACTCCGGCATAACATACAACGACACCGAGACCTCGCGTAAGAAATGTCGCAAGAGCCTTTTCCGGCCGACATCGGCATTCGCCCGCAGGCACTGCAAGGTTCCCTCTCGGTAGTACGGCCGGGTAAGATAGGACCATCCGCTTCTTTTTGCAGTTCGGGGGGAAGTGAAGCCGATGCGCACCACTTAAGTGCGTGCGCGATGCCGATCAGGGGGTAGGGCGGCGTGTGTGGAATAGCAGGAATCCGCAATCTCAACGGCGAACCGGTCGCCCCCGAGCTGTTGCATCGGATGATCGTGGAGCTCGCTCACCGCGGGCCCGACGAAACCGGCATCTGGACCGACGGTGCGGTCGGACTGGCCCACACCAGGCTTTCGATCATCGACGTGGCCGGCTCACGACAACCGATGTCCAGTGCTGACGGCACCCAACACCTGGTCTTCAACGGCGAGATACTCAACTATCGGCAACTGCGCGGGCAGCTGCGCTACCCGTTCCGAACCAACGGCGACACCGAAGTGCTGCTGGCGCTGTATACGGGCCAGGGGCCGTCCGCCGTCACCGCGCTCCGCGGCCAATTCGCTTTCGCCTTGCACGACAGCTCTACAGGTGAGACCCACCTGTTCCGCGACCGTCTCGGCATCCTGCCCCTCTACTACTACGCAGACGACTCGGTGTTCGCCTTCGCCTCCGAACTGAAGGCGCTGCTTCCGGTGATCGGAGCGGTACGGGTCGACGAGGCAAGCCTGCATGACTACCTGGCGCACCGATTCGTGCCCAGCCCGCACACTCTTATCGAGCACGTGCGCAAGGTCCCGCCCGGCAACCACCTGGTGGTAGGAGCCGACGGCACAACGCGAATGTCGGCGTACTGGCAGTTGCCCGCCGATCCTCAGATTCGGAACGTCTCGCCCGATGAAGCGGTCGATCTTGTCGAGTCGGCGCTCACCGCCTCCGTCCGGGAGGCTCTCGTCGCCGACGTGCCCGTCGGAGTCACGCTCTCCGGTGGGGTCGACAGCAGCCTCATCACCGCACTGGCTACGCGGGAAGCCGCGCGTGCAAGCCTCAACACGTTCTCGGCGGCGTTCGGGGATTCCCGCACCGACGAGACGGTTTATGCGCGGCAAGTCGCCGCCCTCTTCGGAACCGTGCACCACGAGGTGGCGATCCGGCCCGACGATTTCCAGCAGATGTGGCCGCTGCTGAGTTGGCATCGCGACGCCCCGCTGTCCGAGCCGTCCGACGTGGCGGTTTACCGGTTGGCCCAGCTCGCCCGACAGCATGTGAAGGTGGCGCTGTCCGGAGAAGGCAGCGACGAGTTGTTCGGCGGGTACCCCAAGTACCGGTTCGCCGACGTCACGCGCTGGGTCACACCGGTGCCGTCACTCCCGCTGAGTTGGCTGGAGCGGCAGCTTCCGGCGGACAAAAACAAGTTGCGGGTCGCCGTCCGGGCACTCTCGGAGAAAAGCTATGCCGAGCGAATGCGCGGATGGTTCGCGCCTTTCACCGAAAGGGAGCGCACCGTATTGCTCTCCCGCCCGGCTGCCCGCAACACGCTCAGCCCGTACCTCGACGGCCGCGGTGACCCTCTCAACCGGATGCTCTACGCCGACCTCCGCGGTTGGCTCGCCGACAATCTACTGGAGCGAAACGATCGGATGTCGATGGCGGCCTCGCTGGAGTTGCGGCCACCCTTCCTGGACCACCGCCTGGTGGAACTGAGTTTCACGCTGCCGAGAAGCGTCAAAGTCCGCAGCGGGACGACGAAGTGGGTTCTCAAAGAGGTTGCACGCCGCCATCTTCCGCTGGAAATCATCGACCGGCCAAAGGTGGGATTCAAAGTGCCGTTGGACGCTTGGTTCCGCGAAGGCCTCCGCGACATGGCTTTCGACCTTCTCACCGGGCCGTCGTCGTTCGTGGGAACGAATTTCAATCGACCTGCGGTTCGGAAACTCCTCGACGCGCACAACTCCGGTCAACGCGATGAGCAGCAACGCATCTGGACGCTACTGTCCCTGGAGGTTTGGCACCGGGAACTGATGCGGCGGTGCTCGGTACCTACAGCGGCCGCAGACCCGCTTCACTGAACGACTGTGAGAAGCCGTCGTGGAAAACGGTTCCCGGCGCGCCTATCGCCGGGTCGCGGTAGTAACCCTGTTTGAAATAGACGCCGCCACCACCCGGCATCAGAGTGCGCACCATGCAGCGTGTCTGCCCTGCGCACGGCGCTGCGGTGAAGGTCTGGGGTGCACCGTTGAGCCACAGTTCGATGTAGCCGATGCTGTCGCTAGCCGACCACTTGATATGAAGCTTGAGGTCATTCCACACGTCACGAGCCAAGGGCACACCCCAGGGGGTGAAGGTTGGACCCGGGTTGCCCGGTGAGTTCCAGGTCGATAAATACAAGCTTAAGCGGCCCGGATCAGCCGCCCGCGAGACGAACTGCACCGGAGGGGAACCGTCACTCTCGGCGTGCCACTGAGAGAACACGCTCCAGCCTGCGTTCGTCGGGAAGTCCCCGCCGAACCGCGTGCTCCACTGGTACCACAGATCGTCGCCCTCGTTCGCGGCGGTTGCTCCCTCACCGCTCACTTCCGCGCGGTCGCCACAGCACAATCCGGCCGGTTGGTCACCCTGACGCAGTTGAAACCGCGCAGCGAACCGGCCCTGGCGCACGACACTGGATTGCACCTGCATGCCGGGGGCGGCGGTGCGGAACTCACTGCATGCGACGCTGCCCACGACGGCGTTCTGACAGATCGCCCATTGATCGAAATTCCCTGTCTCGAAATCACCGACAAATCCATTGATGGTGGCCGGAGCGGGTCCACCACCGGCCATCGCGAAGTAGCAGACCAACAACAGTGCGGCAATGCCGCGCAGCAGTCTTGTCCGGGTCTTGATCCCACGCGAAGGCCGGGGGTCCTTGGCCGTCTGGCCGTCGATCAGCCGCTTATAGAAATCAACGAGATTGCGGCGAGAGACATCCCAGGACAGTTCCTCCTCGACTCGCCGTTTCCCGAATTCGCCCATTCGCCTGCGGCGCTCGGGATCGTCGAGCAGCGTGTCGATCGCGCGGGCGAAAGCGGCTTCGTCGTTGGCGGGAACGTAGAGGGCCGCCTCGCCAGCGGACACCCGTGCTTCCTGAAGATCGAATGAAACGATCGGTCGGCCCATTGTCATGTACTCGATCACCTTGTTCATGGTGGATACGTCGTTGAGCGGATTGAGCGGGTCCGGTGACAGGCATACGTCAGCCGTCGAGAGGCATCGCTGGACGAGTTCGTCGGGGACGCGGCCGGTGAACTCCGCGACGTCGGCGAGACCCAGTTCCGTGCTCAACTTCACCATTTCGCCGAAGACATCGCCAGAGCCCATGAATATGCAGTGGAAGTCCGTGCGGCCGATGTCGTAGCGCAACACCCGCAGTGCGCGCAGGGCGTAGTCCACTCCGTCCTGGGGGCCCATCACACCGAGATAGGCGAGTAAATAGAGCTTTTTGCGGCGAAGTGTCTCGTCAGGTGGGCGCGGCGCGAAGCGACTCGACTCAGGCGCGCTGCGGACGACGACGACCTTGTCCGGGTCCATCTTGCCGCGTTCGATTGCCACCCGCCGATAGCTGTCATTGGTGGATATGACCGCGTCCGCTGCGGCGAAGGTGAGTCGCTCGAGAACCCGGGTTATCCGGTAAAGACCCCGGCCGCGGCCCGGGAACCGGGAGAGGAACAGCTCAGGGACCAGATCGTGGTGGTCGAACACGAAACGGGTTCCACCGAGACGAAGCACCATCGCGATGAGGAAGAAAAGGTCCGGTGGATTACAAGCGTGCACGAAGTCGATTGGGCGCTCAAGCCGAACCTTCCATGCCAATCGCAATGTGCGCCACATCGCCGTCGCGTACTCGCGCAGGTAGCCGAGCGGCCCGCCGGTGGCCGCCCGCAAGGGGTAGCGCAGGATCCTGACACCGGCGATCACCGCCTCCCGCTCGGTGTCGTACTCGGTTCCTGCCGGACAGATCACGGTGACGTCCATTCCGGCGTCAACCAGCGCGCGGCTCTCCTGCCAGACCCGCCGGTCGAAAGGCACTGACAGGTTCTCCACCAACACCAGAATGTGCGGGACCCTCATCGCAACGACTCCATTCTTTCGTCGGCCGATGGCACGCTTGCTCCGACGGACCTCACCGTGTCCGCAATTGCCTGCTCCGCACGGCGGACACTCTCGGCAAGGTCGAACTCCGCTTCCACCCTGGTCCGGCCCGCGCTTCCCATGCGCTGCGCAAGGGCCGGGTCGGACAAGATCTTCAGCACGCTGTCCGCCAATGCTCTGGAATCGCCCCTAGGGACGAGAAATCCGTTGATCCCATCGACGACCATCTCCGGTATCCCGCCGACATCGGTGCACACCACCGGTCGTCCGGTCGCCATCGCCTCAAGAACCGAGATCGGAAAGCATTCCGTTCGGGAGCTCAGCACGAAAAGATCCATCGCGCGTAGAAGGTGCGCGACATCCTGACGGGCGCCGGCGAACACCACGTTGGAGTCGATCTCAAGCAGGCGACATTTCGCCTCAAGCCGGGAGCGAAGGGGTCCGTCCCCGACGACGAGGATTCTGGTGTTCGGTCGAACGTCGATCACAAGGCGGGCCGCTCGCAGGAACGTGTCGTGATCTTTCTCCGGACGCAGAGCCGAAACGGTACCCACCACCTGATCCGTCGCTGAAATACCGAATTCGGCCCGGTAATCGGGGTCGCTGACAACGGTGAACTCTGCGGGGTCCACCCCGTTGTGGATTATCCGTATCTTCGCCCATGGGTAGTGGAGTCTCTCGACGAGAGCGCGCCGCTGCGCGATGGCAACACCGAAATAGCTTGTCGTCCAACGGTCCAGAATGCGATCAACAACTTCTCGCAGACGACCACGGGGCTCGACATCCCCCATGTTGTGAGCCCACAGGATCGTGGCGGGAACACCAGCGATGCGGGCCGCCAGTCGCCCCAGCGCTTCGGCGCTGTAACCCCGGACCACCACCACATCGCTGTGCTGGAGGCGCATTTCACCGACCAGTGCGCGCAGTGTCTGCACTGCATCCCGCTTGCTGAAATGCAACGCCCTGGAGGGTATTCCGGCCGTCACCAACTCCTCGAAGAAGGCGCCCTCCTCGCCGATGCAGACAACCGAGGCGGCGAACCTGTCCCGGTCCATCCGTGTCAGCAAAGTCACCAAGTGCCGCTCCGCACCACCGATATCAAGGTCGGGCACGACGAACAGTATTCGAATCGGTTGGTGGCTCACGGAATCGCTCTTTCCCTCGGAAGTGTGCTATCGGGGCAGCGTTGCTGATGACGCGTCCAGTGATCCGTCCAGCCGACGGCCATGCCGAAAAGCAGGAATACCGCGGCCAGCGGAAAATCGAAGAATCGCAGGTCCACTGTCAAGGCACTACAGAGCAGGATCGCCATCGCCATGATCGCGATGACAGCGAGGGACTTGCCGTAGACGTCGTGAGACGGCAACAGGCGGTAGCCCCTCCAAAGCCGCCGGGTGATCAGAACAAGAAGCGCCAGCCACAGCGTCAGACCTACGACACCGAGTTCAGCCAGGATGCCCAGTTCGTTCTGATGCGAGACGATTCCGTAACCACGCTCCCAGGGGACGTCAAGCGCCCACTGTTTGTGGTGGTAGGTGTTCACCGCACTGAACCGGGCCAGGCCCCAGCCGGCAATCGGTTTCTCCCCGGCAGCCCACAGGGCCGTTTGCATCGCATTGAGCCGGTCATCGACCTCCTGCACTGAAGCCACGCCCCCCGACGAACGGTCTGAACTGGTGAATTGCGACCAGTTCAGCGCCACCACCGCCACCACGACGGCCAGTGCGGCCGTGAACGCCCGACGGGATCGAGTCGCCAGCGTTGCGCCGATGATCAGAACCGCCAAGCCACCGAGCCATGCGGCCCGGGTATGGGTGAGAAAAAGGCCGTAACCGCATCCGACGGCGACCAGGTAGGCAAGCGCGCGTCGCCACCGGGGAGTACCGAGCCAGCCAGCCAGAACGGTCGCGATCCCGAAGCCGAGGGCCAGCACCATGCCGTTGGCGACGGGTTGGTTGAAGATGCCGACCGCCCGGCCCGGCCAGTTCGGTGCCGCGGCGATGTATCGCGGCCATACCAACTGCGCCGGGCCGGTGAACTGAAGAATGCTCACCGCTGCCGAGTACGCCGCAAATCCTGTGAGTGCCGACAGCACCGCCCTCACGGCCCGCTCGGAATCCGTCGTGAAACGACCGAAAACATAGAGCACAAAGGGAATTACCGTCGGCATGAGGATATACCGGTCGAGCGAAACGTAAGGGGGATAACGATGCGGCGCCAATGCTGAGAAGACGTTCCAGACGACGTAGGCGATCATCGACCATTCGATCAGGCCGAGACCCCGCAATCGCCCGGGGTTGGCATCTCGCCAAAGCGTCCCGGCAGCAAGCAGAATCACGAAGACCAGATAGACCAGAGCCGTCTTGGCCATCGGTGAGCGCAGAAACAAGGCGATGAGTAGCGCAATGACGATCCACACCGGGTTCAAAGCGCTGCGCCTCGCCGGTGTACCGACGGCTGTCATGCCTGGACTGCCTCAGCAACCCACGATCGATGGCGAGCCGCCGAACCGGTGCGAGTCGGAATCGGTCGCGCCCCCGACGACTTGCCATCGAGCAGAACCGCGCCGGCGACGGTTGCGCCGACCGCAGCAAGCGTCTTGTCTGCCGCTAGAACGTCGTCGACACGTGAGACGGCTTTTGATATGACCAATATCGTCACATCGGCTGCAGCACAGATAATTTCGGCTTGAGCTGTGTCGGCGATCGCCGGTGCCGAAAATATGACGATGTCAACCCCCGCGCGCATTTGTTCCAGAACTGCGTCGAGCCGCGCCCGAGTCAATGGCGTATGGCCATCGCCGTCGGGTGAACCGGCAGTCAGGATGGTCAGTGTTTCCAAAGCGCAATGTTGCAGCACTGCACCCACCACCCGGCTGTCCCACAGCACATCCTGGAAACCTGGCCAGCCCGACTGCTCGGTCTCTACATCGCTGTCGGTGAGCACTAAAATGGTGCGAAGACCCTGCTGCGCGGAAAGGTCCGCCAACGCCTCCGCGACCTGCTGCGCGCCGCCGACTCCGGGGGTGTCGGTCACTGCCAATACCAGTGGACCGGCCGCGCTTCTGGCGTAGATCGTCTTGAACAGCGCCCGCAACCGCTCCTCACGCAATCCGCTCCGCCGGGAGGTCCTGGCGGGCAGTTCGACAAGCGGCTCGATGCCCGTCTTCTCACGCACGTCACCAGCGTTAGTCAAACGGTTTGACAAGGCACCCAAGGCGAAGGCGGCGAAGATGCCGGCCATCAGGCCGCCGGCCAGGGCCAACAGCGACTTCATCACGGTATGCCGCGAGTTCTTCACCACCCCGACCCTCATCTGGAGTTCCCGAAGCTGATCGGTGGTGGAGTAGAACTGGACGTTGTCGATACTCTCCTGAAGCGCGCCGACCGCCGGATCGACCACACCACCGGGTTGCGGTCGGGCGCGGATCTCATCGATTTGGCGCTGCAGGTCGGCGACAGTCGCGTCGGCATCCTGCTGACGTTCTGCATTGATATCGTCACGGAATGTTTCAGCCATCAACTCAGCGGTGTCTTGTGCGGACTGCGGACTGTGTGTCGTGGCCTCGACGGTGACTATCGGACTTGCTGCAGCGGTCCTGGCCTCCAGTCCGACATCCTCCGGAATCGCCCTGGCGGCACGCAGCCGGGCAATCGTCACCGGATCGTTGAACAACATGGCATACCCCACGGCCAGAACGGCGTCCTGTTCCGGAGTGCGTCCCGGCGAGGACACCACGAGGGCTGACTTCCCGGTATAGGTGGGACCGGTCGACAGCGACAGGAAAGCCGTCGCAGCCACTGCCAGCAGCGTCACCAGCCCGACAAGCCAACGGTAGCGACGGACTTTCTCCAGCCGGCGCCTCAGCACCGTCCTGAGCACCGCCGACTCCCCAGCGGGGCGACTACCCATGGTCAAAACACCGTGATCCATTGCGATTCCCCTCGTGCTTGTGTTCAGGTGGCCAACGTTGCGCGTCGCCGATCCGGCGTCTCTTCGATCACCTCGGAGAACCAGCTCGCAACAGCGGCGAGGCCCTCCTCCAAAGCGACCTGCGGCCGGTATCCCAGCGCTCGGAGCCTGGTGATGTCGACGACGAGCTTCTCCGGATCGCCGGGGCGGTTAACGCCGGTGTACCGGAGTTCGGGCGTTACGCCGGCCTGCGCACACAGCGTCTTCGCCAGAGTGTCGATCGTGCATTCGCGTCCACCACCGACGTTGTAGGCCTCCCCGTTGAGTGCGCCCGACTCCGCAACTGCCATCGCGGCCCTCGCGGCATCTTCGACGTAGAGGAAGTCGCGGACCTGCGTTCCGTCGCCGTGGATGGGCAACTGACTGCTGTCCCCATGCAGCTTGGCGAGCAGGTCGAAGACCACTTGTTTGCGCTGCCTGGGCCCGTAGGCGGAAAAGAAGCGGACTGAGGCCAGGTTGAGACCATAGAGTTGCGCGAAGACGGCGACGTACCTTTCGGCAGCGAGCTTTCCGGCGCCATACGGGGATATCGGGACCGTGGGGTCCTCCTCGCGAATGGGGACACGAAAGGCATTGCCGTACACAGCGGCTGACGAGGCGAACACCATCCTGCCGGGCCAACGTTGGAGCCGAAGCGATTCCAGAAGACGAAAGGTCGCCCACAGGTTGATGTCATAGTCCATGGCTGGGGATTCAACCGAGGGTGGCACATAGGCGTTAGCCGCCAGGTGGAAGATGACGTCGACGCCGCTGTGCACAACGCTGTCCCAGTCCAGATCCCGTATGTCACATTCGAGCAGCACGATTCGGTCAGCCACGGCGACCAGATTTCCGGGTGTGCCTGACCGAAAGTTGTCGATGACCGTCACGTCGGCGTGCTCTCCGACGAGCTGCTCGACCAGATAGGAGCCGATGAAACCGGCGCCTCCGGTCACGACGACCGACTTGCCCTTCCACTCCCACGGTTCGCTGTGGCTCATGTCTGGTTCCCCTCCATTTTTCGATATGCCGCGACGGTTTTCGCCGCGACCGCGTCTGGTGCGTATCGGTCGACTGCCAACTCGTGGGCATATCGCCCCAACCGCAGGCAGAGCTCCTGATCGTCCAGAAGCGTGTGAATACGCCCAGCCATGGCGGTTTCGTCCGCTGAGTCGACGACGAATCCGGTTTCGCCGTCGATCACCATCTCGGCCACCCCGCCCACCCTGCTGGCGACAACCGGCTTCCCGGCGGCCATCGCCTGGGCGATGATCGTCGGGGCGGTCTCCTCTCGGGAGAACAGGGCCACCGCACGCGCAGCTGAGATCTCGCTGCGCAGAAGGTCGTCGTCGACCAGTCCCAGGATGTCGACCGCGTCCTCGAGGCCGAGCTCGGTTATGGCACGCCTCACAGCAAGCGCATAGGCCTTATCCGGCTGCGGTCCCACGATCACCAGCCGGGCGCCATCAATGCCGATACGCGCACTGGCGAACGCTCGCAGCAGCCCCAGAACGTTCTTTCGTTCGTTCATCACGCCGGCGAACAACAGCCGTGGTGGAGTAGGCGACGACGGGGCCAGGGAAAAGAATTCGGAACGAATGGGATTGGCGATGGCCACCCGGCTTCCCTTTACGAATTGGCTCAATTCACGGCTGTCGTAATCAGAGATGGAGATCACGACCTTCGCGCGGCGCAGCACCCGCCGCACGAGGCCCTCCGTGATCCTGACCCGCAGTGTGTCCGTAATTGCCCGCCGTGCAGCCATCTTCATTTCGACATGCGCCAGGCCGTGCACCGTCACGACGCTGTTCGGACCGCACTTGGTGGCGACGTCGCCGTACAGACCGATCTCTTGGCCGTGGACGACATCCGGGCGAATCCGCGCCGCGAGCTTGCGTGCCTTGCGCACATCGAGAAAAGATCCGGTCAGCCGGCGCAACCGAGCCTGCCCGCGCAGGTAATACACGTCGACTTTGGGACCCGCACGGTGATGGCGGGTTGGCACCTCGCCGTTATGGAAGCGCAGCACCGTGACGCTGTCGATCTCGTCCCGGGCTGCCAGTGCGGGCACCAAAGCGCTCGTGACCGCTTCGATACCGCCATGCACCACTCCGGAATGGAGCGGGTAGTCCCCGATCATCAGTACCTTCATCGCGAGGTCACCAACCTCCGGGCTCGGCCGGAGACATGCGACGCTCCCGCTGAGACAGCTGCTCTGACGGCGTTGGACCAACTCGGCGAAATGACCCGCAGAGCAGCGATGTAGACGACAAGGAAGAGCAGACATATCGCCGCGACCCAGAGCAGCCCTGGGATGAAGTGGTGTTGTCCGGGTTTGATGAGGAGTCGGTCAACAGGCATCATCACGGCCGTGGCGATGAGGGCCGAAAGCGCCGGCGGGATGAGGCACCAGGCAACCTCACGCCATGACACATCCACCACGTTGCGAGCCAGGACGACACTCAGCAGTCCGACGAAAAGGCTAGTCACAGAAAGGGCGAAGCCGACACCGCTGAGCCCGGCCGGCAAGAGCAGCAGCACCAGAGGCAGACCCAAACCGATACTCGCCGCCGTCATCCAGGTGAGTCGAGAAGATCGCCCAGCGCCCTTCATCGCCTCCGCAGCCACCGACAAAAGCGCCGTGCCCAGGCCGATGCCCGCCATCATCGCCGCCGCCGAACCGGCAGCATGCCACCGGTCGCCGAGCAGGATGACCACGACCGTGCGGCCCTCGATGGCCAGTAGCGCCGCTATGGGCAGCGCCGCAAGCCATATCCACCCGAGGGCCCGCAGGAACGCAGCCCGAAAGCGGTCGCGATCGTTCGATATCCGGGAAAAAGCCGGGAACAGCACATGGGAGCAGACCGCGATCAACATGACTGACGGGAGGGATGCGAGCCGGTAGGCGTAGCGGTACTGGCCGAGCGCCGCCGTGCCCAGCGCACGACCCACGATCATCTGCTCGGCCACCTCCCGCGACTGGTGGGCGACGTTGTCGAGGAACAGGGGCAGCGAATACTTCGCCATTTCGCGCCACAACGTGGCCGAGAACCGGCCGCGGAACGGACGCCATCGCGCCATCGACCAGCTCAACACCACCGCCGTGATCGAGGACGCGTACCAGCCGATGACCATCGACCACGCACCGAATCCCCTATGGGCGAATGCGATTGAAACGCTCGCAAAGACGATCGAGACCGCCGGCCCGATGACCATCTGCCGCCTGAAGCGAAAGGCGCGCTGCATCAGGGCATCCGGCACACTGGCCCAGGTATGCAACACCATCAATCCTGATGTGGCCGCGGCGATGAGGCCAACGCGCGAATCGTCGAACACGGCTCCCACCAGCGGGGATGCGGCAAGCAACAGCAAACCCAACAGCAGGCCCGTACCGAAGTTGACGATCAGCGCGGTATTCGCCGCGTCCTCGATATCGCTTTCCCGGTGGATCAGAGCCTGGGACAGCGCCCCCTCGGCGAACACCGCCATGAACCCAACGAGCACCGAACCGGCAGTGAACACGCCGATTTCGTGCGGGCCGAGGATACGACCGAGCGCGATCGTCTGCACCACCGAGACAACCTGGGCGATAACCACACCGACGGCGCTCATCGCCGCCCCCCGCTTCAGCACCCCGGACAGACCACCGCTGACCGCCGTCATACGCGGCCCTCTGAGATCGCACGATGCCGGTTGATGGCGTCGGCGTAGACCAATCGCCGGGCACGGTTCTCCAGACGGTTTTTCGCGGGGTGTATCGCCCGCAGCGCGCCGGGAACGGTGTATAGCAACACCAGCACTGCCGCGGTCCGCGGTGTGCGCCAATGACGGCAGGCCTCATAGGCTGCCGACCGGGCGGTGTCATAGTCACCGTCGAGCAGTGCCGACCGCGCCGAGCACAGGGCGTTGTGCCGGCGGTGGAGCCGAACCATTCGCGACCTGGACAGCTCGGACTCGTCCATCCCATACTCGCGTCCGACCAGCAGGTAGGCGTCCAAGAGCCGATGCTCGAAGTGGACCAGCGTAGACACGTCGTGAGACAGCGACGACTCCCGCATTCGGTGCCTGACGAGCTTGTCCGGCAGGATTCGGATGTCGTAGCCGGCGGCTGCAAGTCGCAGCCAAAGGGCCACATCCGCTTCCACGTCTGCGCCCGGCTCGAAGCCCCCGTAGGCGTACCAGAGTTCCCGCCGGAAGGCGCCCGCGTAATGCGGCACGCCCAGGTCCATCATCTCGGCAAACGAGACCGGATGACGTGGATCGGGGGTGCCCGTGCGGCCCATCGAATGGAAGTACTCCCCCCGGTCGATGACGCCACGACCAATCAACTCGAAGTAACCGGCGGTGGGTGCGACGTCCCAGAACAGCGTCGCGTCTGCACCCACCGCGTCGATCGTGGGATCCGATTCAAGGAGTTCACCGATCCGTTCGAGGTAGTAGCGCTCGAGGACGTCATCGCTGTTGAACGGGCAGATGTAGCGGCCGGTCGCCGCGGCGGCGGCGGCGGCGACGCCCCCGCCCATCCCGGCGTTCTCCTGCCTGATCAACGAAATGCGTGGATCGGAGAGGTATTCACCGGCGATCGCGGCGATCTCGTCGGAAAGGCCGTTGTCGACCACGACAAGTTGCCAATCCGAACGCGTCTGCGCCAGAACGGATTCAATGGCTTGCCGAATGTAGTCTTCGGTTTGGTAGGCACTCATCAGAAAGCTGAACATCGGCCCTCCGAATGCGTTCTCGGTCGACATTCTCACCACCCCATTCCTCGATAACTGCTCTGGCCACGCAATTGATCGGAGTTCGGCAACCGCACGAGGTCGATGACCGACTTACCGGCGTCCACCGCCTTGAGCGCCTCCACCACCTCCTCGGACCGTGACCCCACAATGAGCACATCACCGTGCTCGAGCACCTCGTGCACATCGGCGGTCAGAATGTCCCCGATATGCGGCAAATGCTGGCTGATGACGTTCCGATTCGAGCCGATCAGTCGGGAGAGCGCCACGATCGGGTCGTGAATCTTGACGTCGAAGCCCTTTCCGATCAGCCGTTCGGCCAGTTCCACCAAGGGGCTTTCCCGGAGATCGTCGGTTCCGGGTTTGAACGAGAGCCCGAAGATTCCGATTTTGCGACGCCCATCGCCGATGACCAGGTCGACTGCCCGCCGCAAATGGGTTTCGTTGGAGCTCAGGACGTTCGACAGCAACGGGACGTCCACGTCGTTCAGCCGTGCGGTATGTATGAGGGCACGGACATCCTTCGGCAGGCACGAACCGCCGAAGGCGAACCCGGGCCGTAGGTACGCCGCACTGATGTTCAGTTTCGTATCGGCGAGAAAGACATCCATCAGCTTGTGCGAATCGATGCCGAGCACAGCGCAGATGGCGCCGATCTCATTGGCGAAGCCGACCTTGAGGGCATGGAAACTGTTGTCTACGTACTTGATCATCTCCGCGATACCGAGCGGAACGTGGAAACGCGGTCCTGGCAGCCCCGCATACAGCCGCATGACCATCTCGCCGGATCGCGAGTCAGTTTGGCCGACAACCGTCTTCGGTGGCGCATTGAAGTCGCGGATGCTGGTTCCCTCCCGCAGGAACTCTGGATTGACGCAGACGCCGAAATCCACGCCGGCCCGCTTCCCCGAAGCATCGCAAAGCCTGGGGATAAGCAGACTCTCGCACGTTCCCGGGAGCATGGTGCTGCGGTATGCCACCAAGTGCCAGCCCGCCTTCTCGCCAAGTGCGGCGGCGATCTGGTCGGTGACACTCTCAAGAAAGGCGGTCGACAGGCTGCCGCCGTGTCCTGACGGCGTGCCGACGCAGATCAACGAGATGTCGGTGTCCAGCACAGCCGACCGCGCATCGGATGTGACGGTCAAATCACCGGCCGCGACAACTTCGGCGGTGAGCTCGGCGATACCCTCCTCGACGATCGGCGATTCACCACGGCTGAGTGCGTCCAGCTTCTCCGTGTTGACGTCGACTCCGATGACTCGGTGGCCCCTCGCGGCCAGACATACGGCTGACACGCAGCCGACATATCCGAGGCCGAAGACACTGACGGCCGGCAAGGTGGGATCACTCATGAGATCCTCCTTCGGGCCGCGCGAACGCTATCGACGCCTTCTCAACGACAAAGGCCTCGGCATGCGGGCTGTGGCACTGCACTCCCCGTAGGCGCGACAAACCCAGGAAGGCTTCGTCGTCGAACCAATCACGTGCTGTCTGGGAGGGATATTGCTTTTGCAGGAGGGTGGCCTTCACCACCGCCAGTTCGCTGGTCATCGGGTGATACAGCGTCGGCTTGGGAGTGTCGTTCTCCCACTTGAGGATTTCGTACCCCAGGATCAGGTGGTCCCGGAAGACGGTCGGCAGCAGTTCGGCGAGCAGCCGATGGTCTTGGTGGGCATCGTGCCGGTGCGGCCCAAAAACAATAGTGGGAGAGTTGGTCTGACGGAATTCGGTCACTATGTCCTTGATCCGATCCCAGTGCGCGGGGCCCCGGCCATCCGGAACATCGTGAATCTCGACGCGGACATCGGATCCGGGACAGAAAGCGGCGAGGGCCGCGATCTCCTCGGCCTCGCGGTCAGTGCCGCGGCCCGAGAGCACGAGCGCGCGAACCCGCAGCCCTGCCTGGGCACGCGCCAATGCCAGCAGCGTACCGCCCATCCCGATCGCGATATCGTCGCAATGCGCCCCCAGCACGGCAATCTCGCCGAGCGGTCCGGTGAACACTGGAATCATCCCTTCACCCCCGTGCACCACGGCATCCAAGGCCGATCCCCTTGGTGATAGGCGGCCTCCAGCTCGGCGCGCTCCTTCAGCGTGTCGGCGGGTTTCCAGAAACCCTCGTACTTGTATCCGAAAAGCTGACCCTCGCCGGCCAGGGCCGCCAAGGCGTCGCCCAACAAATCGCCACCCGGCGGGATGAGGTCGAAAACGTCCTGCGAAAGGACGAAATAGCCGCCATTGATCCAGATCGACAGATCCGCCACTGGGAGAATGTCTTTGACCTCGCCGGACTCACTGCTGTCGATGCAGTGAAACGACTGCGGCGGTCTCACCAGCATCATGGATGCGCGCGCACCGCTGGCCAAGACAGTGTCGACCATGTCAATGAGAGGCGCGTCGGTAAGACCGTCGGCGTAATTAGCCAGAAAGTACTCGTCGGTTCCGACGTGTTGACGAACACGCCGCAGTCGCTCCCCGATAGCGGACTCCAAGCCCGTATCGACAAAGGTGATCGACCAATCACTGATGTCGGACTGCAGAAGTTCGACATCGCCGCCGCGCATCACGAAGTCGTTGGAGGCGGCTTCGTGATAGTTCAGGAAATAGTTCTTGATGTGCCAGGCGCCGTGGCCGAGGCACAGGATGAACTCTTTATGTCCGTAGTGCGCGTAGTAGCGCATCACGTGCCAGATCAACGGACGCGGACCCACCATTTGCATGGGCTTCGGCACGTCGTCGTTGGCGCTGTTACGCATCCGCATTCCGTATCCGCCGCAGAAGAGAACGACTTTCATTTCAGACCTCTCAGACTTTCGAGTAATTCCGGAACCATGGTCAGCCGACCTTCTAGTTGCGGGTATCGCCGGCGCACCTCGTCATAGAGATCCGGCAACAAGAGCAGGACGCTGTCCGGATCGGCGTCGATGAGGTCCTGCGGCGAGATGATCGGGATATCCGTGCCCGGCATCCGACACCCCTGCTTCGTCGGCGAGGCGTCCGCGACTGCAGCGAGCAGCGGGCGATCGATGCCGGCGTAGCAGAGCAAGGGCACTGCCTTGGAGGCCGCACCGTAGCCGTACACCCGCAGCCCCGCGCGGGCCGCACTCTCCAACCACGCCCGCAGCCGCTCGGCCTGATCATCGGCCGACCGCTGGAGTGCACCGACCACCTCCGGTCTGGTGAGGCCCATCTCGGCTTCCCGCCGGAGCAACTGCGCGGTCGACTCGTCCGGGGGTATGTCGCCATGCACGGCGGCGGCGAGAACGGTTCCGCCGTAGAGATCGAACTCCCAGGTACTGGCCACGCTCATGCCGGCCCGGGCCAATAGCCGGGACAACGCCGTCAAAGAGTGGTAGACGAAATGCCCGTGCCGCAACGCATTCCACTGATGCTGGCGCACCATCTCAGCCAGCGAGGGGAACTGCACCAGCAGCACCCCGCCTGGCGCGGTCTTGGCCGCACGAAGCGCGATGGCGGCCTTCTGGTCGGGCTCATGCATGAGCCCGAACGAGTCCAGAACCACGTCGGCCACGTCGGCCTCGACGAGACCGTGCGCACGGACGAGAGGTAGCCAGGAACCGCCGTGCGGACTGCTGAACTCACGCACCGTCGCACCAGCCAGCCAGCCGGCTTCGGCCACGACACTGATCGCCTGCGCGGCCTGATCGAGTACGGCCTGCGGTTCGAGTCCTCCCTGTTCCTCGGCGGCGGTATCGTCACCGGCCAGTTGCGCCAGCCCGCAGGAGACGCAGAGATCCATTGCCAGCGGCTGCGGGGATTCCTCGGCGCTCACCGACTCCGTCACCGCGGGGAAGTACTTCTGCGCAGGTACACGCCCAAGGTCGAGAACCCGGCTCAGATACGGGCATCCACACCCTCGACACCCGTTCATGACAGCATGAATCCATGCACATTGAACCGTCCGAACTCGCAGGAGTCGCGGTGTTCGTACCGGAGCCGATTCATGACGCCCGCGGTCTGTTCACCCGAACTTTCGACGCAGCACTGTTCGACGAATTCATCGGCACGGCGGGCGCTTCCGCCGAATTCGTGCAGGACTCGCAATCCAGGTCGACTCAGGGGGTGGTTCGTGGAATGCACGGCCGTTCCGGGCCCGGCGAGGCCAAATTGGTCAGGTGCGCCAACGGCGCCATTCACGACGTGGTCGTCGATGTCCGCAGCGATTCGCCGACGTTCGGGAAGCACCGGGCATTCCTTCTCGATGACCAAGACTTCCGCCATCTCTACATTCCGCCCGGATTTCTCCATGGATTCCAGGCACTGACTCCCACGGCCGACGTCTGTTACCGCATCAACCGTCCGCACGTTCCCGGCGAAGACATCGCCGTGGCCTACAACGACGCGGATCTGGGGATCGTATGGCCCCTGCCGGTGACCCTGGTGTCTGCTCGCGACGCGGGCGCGGGAAGCTGGGCTGAATTCCTCAAGCATGCGACATCACCCGCCGCAGGGAATCGTCGATGATGTTGTCTTCGCGCAGCTGCCTAAGCCGCGCCAGCCTGGTGAAGCGGGTGCTGAACGCGTCCTCGGTCAATCCGTATGCGATGTAACGCTGGTACAAGTCAGCTACACCGACTGGAACCGACAGCACAGCTTCGAATCCGAGTTTCTGATTCAGCCGGGAGAAGTCGACGCGGTAAGACCTGGGGTCAGCACCGGTCTCACCGGTGATGTTCAACCGGGCTCCCGGCACCGCATCGACGACTGTTCGGGCGATATCGGCAACTGTCAGATTGTTCGAGTGTGTGCCGACGTTGTAGGCCTCGCAGTAGATCGACGGAAGCGGAGCGGTGAGGCATGTCGCGAATGCGGCGGCGATGTCGCGGACATGTACCAGTGGCCGCCAGGGGGTCCCGTCCGACATCACCCGTACGTCACCGGTGAGCACGGCGTGTCCGACAAGGTTGTTAACCACGATGTCCGCACGAAGCCGGGGCGAGAATCCAAAGGCTGTCGCGTTACGTAGAAACACCGGCGCGAAACCGGAATCCGCCATCGCTGCGACATCGTCCTCCACGCGGACTTTGCTCTCGGCGTAGGGAGTGAGCGGCCGAAGCGGTGCGTCCTCGTTGACCAACTCATTGCCGGCCGAGCCGTAGACCGAGCACGTCGATGCATAGAGGAACCGCGACACACCGGCTTCCTTGGCGAGACGCGCCAAGCGCACCGAAGCCTTGTGGTTGATCTCATAGGTAACTTCCGGAGCCAGCGCGCCGAGTGGGTCATTGGACAGCGCGGCCAGGTGCACCACGGCGTCGAACCCCAACAGGTGCTCTATGGTGACCTCGCGCAGATCGACGGGGGCGGCGCCGGCTGTCCCCGGGGGGTCGTTCGGCGACGGGCCGAGCACGCAGTCCGCGAAGTACCCGGTATCCAGACCGATCACCTCGTGGCCGGTCGCGCACAGAAGCGGAACCAGGACGGTCCCGATATATCCCTGATGTCCGGTGACCAGTACTCGCATCTCAGGCCTCCCGCGCCGCGGAGGTCGCCACGGTGTGCAGCGTCGGCAGTGGCACAACGATTTGGCCGCCCCATTCGGCGATATAGCCCAATTGCCCCGTAAGTTCGTCTTCAAGATTCCAGGGCAACAACACAACGAAATCCGGGCGGTCCTTGGCGATCATCGCCGGGTCGTAAACGGGGATACGCGTCCCAGGCGTGAACATGCCCTGCTTGTAGGGATTCTTGTCCACCGTGTACTCCAGAAGATCACTGCGGATTCCGCAATAGTTGAGCAGTGTGTTGCCCTTGCCCGGCGCGCCGTAGCCCACCACCCGTTGCCCCCTTTTCTTGCAGTCCAACAGGAACCGCAGAAGTTCCTCGCGGATGGCTTCGGTTCGTGGACCCAGCCCGAGATATCCGTCCACGTGGTGAAGGCCCGCCGCCTCCTCCTCGCGGAGCACCTCACGCAGCCGACGGCTCGGTCTTCCGGCAACTGCATCGGGGCGAGCCCAGAGTCGGATCGACCCGCCGTGGGTCGGCAGGAGTTCCACGTCGACAACGGTCAGCCCACCACTCGCCAGCGCTCGAATCGCGGACAGCACGGTGTAGTACTGGAAGTGCTCGTGGTAGACGGTGTCGAATTGACCCAAGGTAACGAGATTGAGCGCGTGATGGACCTCGACGCTCAGCCATCCATCGTCGGCCAGCAACCGCCGCAGGGACGCGGTGAACCCGCGCAGATCGGGGATGTGTGCGTACACGTTGTTCGCCACAACCAGGTCGGCCGGACGGTGGTCCCTGCGGACACTGTCCGCGGTGTCCTGATCGAGGAATGCGGTCATTGTCGGCACACCGCGCGCACGCGCCGCCTCTCCGACATTGACTGACGGCTCGATGCCCAGACAGGGAACGCCGGCCGCCAGGATGTGCTGCAGCAGATAGCCGTCGTTACTGGCCACTTCGATGACGAAGGAGTCTTCGTTCAAACCGAGTGTGGGCAGAGTCTCGTTGACGAACACTTCCGCGTGATTTACCCAGCTGTCGGAATACGAGGAGAAATATGCGTATTCGGTGAAATTGTCCTCCGGCGTGATCAGGGCTGGGATCTGCAACAAGAGGCAGTCTTCGCACAACCGCAGGTGTAGCGGGTACGTCATCTCCGGCAGATCGAGTTCGTCTGAACTCAGGAATTTCTGGCACGGCGGAGTCGCACCGAGGTCTACAACGCTGGTCAATCGCGACGACTCGCACAGCCGACAATTCATCTATTGCTCCATTCCTAGTTCCGACCCGGTGGCTCGGCTCAGTACGCACCCGACCCGCGACACACGACGCCCAAGGTCTTGGCGGCTATGACGAGATCGCTCACCATGGACCAGTTCTCTACATAGGACAGATCCAGTCGAATGGAGTCCTCCCAGGAGAGATCCGACCGACCGCTGATCTGCCACAGGCCGGTGATGCCGGGCGGTACGAGCAGCCTGCGACGCATCTCATCGTCATAGGTCGACACCTCGCTACGCAGCGGTGGACGCGGTCCAACGACACTCATTTCGCGGCGAAGGACGTTGAGAAACTGTGGTAACTCATCAATGCTGTAGCGGCGCAGGAACTTCCCGACTCTAGTTACCCGGGGATCCGACCGAATCTTGAATAGGACCCCATTTCCTTCGTCCAGGTGTGTCATCCCAGCACGCATTTGGTCAGCCCCCACAGCCATCGTCCGGAACTTGATCATTTGGAACGGTTTGCCGTCCAAACCAATTCGCTCAGCGGAGTAGAAAACGGGACCCCGATCGTCCAATTTGATCGCCAGAGCGACCAGTACCAATAGCGGTGCCGAGAGCAGCACCGCTGCCGCGGAGAAACACACGTCAAACAGCCGCTTCCTGAAGTGTTTCGCTCCGTCGTACTGTGGCTTGCCTATATGAATGAGGGGCAGGCTCCCAACCGGTCGGATCATCAGACGGGGGCCCGCTATGTCAATGATTCCCGGTGCGATCACCAGATCGGTATCGAGCTTCTCCAGTTGCCATGAGAGAGAACGGATTTGGCTGGAAGAGAGATAGCCGGAGGTGACAGCCACCATATCGGCACCCGACGCCACCACGGAACTCATTAAGTCTTCGCCGCACTCGTACGCCGGCACATCACCGGTGCCGTCGACAAGCGCATCGTCACCCTGAGTAGCACCGGGTACGGCGACCCCGACCACTGTGTACCCCTGCTCGGAATTCCGCCTCAACTCTTTGATGAGCGCCCGGGCCGAGTCGGAGCTACCGACCGCCAGAACGGCCCTCCTGAATCCCTCTTTACGGCGGCGCCTATTCATCACACGTCGGCCGAACCAGCGACCAACCGTGAGACCGGCAACTCCCAACGGCAGCGCCAGGAGCAGGTAGCCCCGGGCTATTTCGAGTTTGAAGGCAGCTGATAGGACCGCGACGCTTCCGAACAGCACCAGAGTCGCAGCACACACTCGTTGGTACTCCTCGATGCCATGGCCAAGAATTCGGGGCTCGTGACTGCGGTACATGGCCAGGGCGCCCATCCACAGCAGCCCGATTACGGCTGAGACGATCAAGTAGTCGACCGGTTGTCCGGCCAGAGTGGCGCCGGCGACCTGCCCGAAGCGCAGTGCCTGAGCTGTCGTCAGCGACCCCGCGATCACGACAGCGTCGCTCCACCGCAGCAGACGGCGATAATCACGCTGCCAGGCTCGAAAGCCTCCGCGCGCACATGTCTCCGATTCCGAGCCGCTCTTCGCGCACAACGGTTGGGGTTCCTGACGAAAGCCGATGGCCTCCCTCGAAACAAACTCCGCCGTGTTCACAAGCCCGCCCCGAATCCGACCGCCGGGAGACGGTCACTAAATTCAGCCTCTAACGCTGAGCAAGTCGAGGTAAATGGGCCGTCAGGACAGTTTCGCTTCTGAATCCCGGTCTAGTTCGGGAGGCCATTGCGCAGCTTGAAACGGGGAGGTATCTTCGGCCCCCCCAGCGGCGTCAACGATGCTCAGCGGGATGGTGATTGCGGCACGTACGGGCCGATCTAACGATAAGGATTTTCTTCGTGTTCCCCGCCATCAAAAACCTCGTGGTAGAGCAACGAGTGCACCTGCTCGACCTGCGGAATGTCGTTGAACTCCAATGGGTCCTGCGATGCGGACTCGATCACGAGAGTGCCGCTTCGCACCATCCGGTCGACGATGCCGTGGCGGAATTCCACGCTGTTGATCCGCGCCAGCGGGATGTCGATACCGGCCCGGGTGAGCACACCGTGCCGGTACATCACCCGACGGTCGGTGATCACGAAATGCGTTGTCTTCCAGACCAGGAAGGGCCGCAGCGTCAGCCAGAAGGCCAACAGCAGCCAGAGCGCGCCGATCACGACGGCGATCACCTGCCGGGTCCGCGGATCCCAATCGGTGCGACTGACCACCGCGGCGGCGAACGACGCGGCCGCCGTGCACACCAGCAACGCCAACACCGGCCCGATCAGCCGCTTCCAATGCGGGTGCCGATGCAACACCACCTGCTCGTCGGCGGCCAATGAACCCTCGGGATAGCCCATGGTGTGGTGTCATACCACAATGGGCGACAGACCTTTGTACGACGCCTACCAGCGTTTCCTGGCAAATCCCGGTACGCCGTTCTGCACCCCCGGCCATAAATACAACCCGGAGTTGATCGACGAGTTCCTCGCACTCGACGTCCCGCACTATCTCGGCGTGGAGAACCGACGGGTGTCGACCCGTCGGCTCGCGACGGCCGAACGACTGGCCGGACAGTTGTGGGGCGCGGACTGGTGCGGCTTCTCGGTGCAAGGTTCTACGCACGGCAACGAGTCGATCTGCCTGTCGCTGGGTAAGCCCGGCGACAAGGTCATCGTTGCCCGCACGATTCACAAGTCGGTGTTCTTCGGCCTCGTGCTGGCCGGCCTGATCCCGGTCTGGGTCCGTCCCGACATCGACGAGCAGACCGGGCTGACCGCGGGCATGCCGGTCGACCGGGTCCGCGATGCCCTGCGGGTCCACCCCGACGCGAAGGCCGTCATGCTGGTCGAACCCAGCTATGTCGGCGGCGTCTCGGATGTGGCCGCCCATGCCGAACTTGCCCACTCCCACGGGATTCCGCTCGCGGTCGACGCCGCCTGGGGCGCCCATCTGGGTTTCCACCCCGACCTGCCGCCGCACGCCATCGGAGCGGGCGCGGACATCATGGTGACCAGCATCCACAAACAGGTCACCGGATTCACCCAGTCGTCCATGGTGCTGGCCCAGGGCGAGCGGATCGACCTGGAACGACTCGAGGCGGCCTTCGAGGGCCTGCACACCACCAGCCCCTCGGGGGCGATCTTCGCCAGCATCGACCTGACCCGCGAACTGCTCGCCGACCGCGGCGAGGAACTGCTCGGCCAGGCCATCCGGCTGTCCCACCAGGCCCGGGATCGGTTCCGCCAGGTGCCCGGCCTGGGAGTCGTCGGCCTGGAGATCGCCGAGCGGTCACCGGCGCTGCTGATGCACGATCCCACCAAGATCGTGCTGTCGCTGGCCGGGACGGGGGCCGACGGGCAGGTCGTGGCCGACGCCCTCGAGCAGCGCGGGCTGCAGTTGGAGTTCGCCGACCGCGACACGTTCTGTCCGGTCATCACGATGGCCGACACCGAAGAGACGGTGGACTTCCTGGTCACCGAAATCATCAGCGCCATCGAGGAGCACCGCGGCGAACCGCGTGCCTTGATCCCGATCACCGCATGGACCCTGCAACCGGACACCGCGATGAGCCCCCGCGACGCGTTCTTCGCCGACCATGAGCGGGTTCCGGCCAAAACAGCGGTCGGCCGGATCGCCGCCGAAACCGCCGCGCCGTACCCGCCGGGCGTTCCCGCGTTGGCGCCCGGAGAGCGGATCCGCGCGACAACGTTGGCGGCGCTGCAGGCCGAAGCCAAAAGCGGCACCCGGATCGCCTATTGCGGGGACCCGATGCTGGAAACGGTGCTCGTCGTCCGCGAGTGATCCAGCGTCCCCGCGTTCAGACAGTTCAGCAGGACCCGCCCGTCTGATCCGGGTGACCCCGGCCGCCTCTGCCAATCAGGAAAATTTGACGGCGAAGTAACACGCAGTGGTGCGAAATGTCCGGCCTATCGGGCACCGAGTATCTGTCGCTTCCACGTCGTGTCACTCCGTTCCGTGGCCGGCGGCTACCATCGTCACCCATGGCGAGCGTTACCGAACCGGACATCCACACGACAGCCGGCAAGCTGGCCGATCTGCGTAAGCGGGCCGAGGAGACGCTGCATCCGGCCGGGGAGGCGGCCGTCGAGAGAACTCACGCCAAGGGCAAGCTCACCGCCCGCGAGCGGATCCTGGCCCTGCTCGACGAGGACTCCTTCGTCGAACTCGACGCACTGGCCCGCCACCGCGCGACCACCTTCAACCTTCAGGAGAACCGGCCGGTCGGCGACGGCGTGGTCACCGGCTACGGCACCATCGACGGCCGCGAAGTCTGCGTCTTCAGCCAGGACGCCATGGTGTTCGGCGGCAGCCTCGGCGAGGTGTACGGCGAGAAGATCGTCAAGGTCCAGGAACTGGCCATCAAGACCGGCCGGCCGCTGATCGGCATCAATGACGGCGCCGGCGCCCGCATTCAGGAGGGCGTGGTCTCCCTCGGCCTCTACAGCCGGATCTTCCACAACAACATCAAGGCATCCGGGGTGATCCCGCAGATCTCGCTGATCATGGGTGCGGCCGCCGGCGGGCACGTCTACTCCCCCGCGCTGACCGACTTCATCATCATGGTCGACCAGACCAGCCAGATGTTCATCACCGGACCCGACGTCATCAAGACCGTCACCGGCGAGGACGTCACCATGGAGGAACTCGGCGGGGCGCACACCCACATGGGCAAGTCCGGCACCGCGCACTACGTCGCCTCCGGGGAGCAGGACGCCTTCGACTACGTCCGCGACCTGCTGAGCTTCCTGCCGCCGAACAACTACGCCGAGCCACCGCGTTTCCCGGCCCCGCCGCACCCCGGCGCCATCGAGGACAACCTCACCGAGGAGGACCTCGAACTCGACACCCTCATCCCGGATTCGCCGAACCAGCCCTACGACATGCACGAGGTGATCACCCGGATCCTCGACGACGACGAGTTCCTGGAGATCCAGGCCGGCTACGCGGGCAACATCCTGGTCGGCTTCGGCCGGGTCGACGGCCGGCCGGTGGGAATCGTCGCCAACCAGCCCACCCAGTTCGCCGGTTGCCTGGACATCAACGCCTCGGAGAAGGCGGCGCGGTTCATCCGGACCTGCGACTGCTTCAACATCCCGATCATCATGCTGGTGGACGTCCCGGGCTTCCTGCCCGGCACCGAGCAGGAGTTCAACGGCATCATCCGCCGCGGCGCCAAACTGCTCTACGCCTACGGCGAGGCGACCGTCGCCAAGATCACCGTCATCACCCGCAAGGCCTACGGCGGCGCCTACTGCGTGATGGGCTCCAAGGACATGGGCTGCGACGTCAACCTCGCCTGGCCCACCGCGCAGATCGCGGTGATGGGCGCCTCCGGCGCGGTCGGGTTCGTCTACCGCAAGCAACTGACCGAAGCCGCCAGGAACGGGGAGGACATCGAGGCGCTGCGCCTGGAGTTGCAGCGGGACTACGAGGACACCCTGGTCAACCCCTACGTCGCCGCCGAGCGCGGGTTCGTCGACGCGGTGATCCCGCCGTCGCACACCCGCGGCCACATCGCCGCCGCGTTGCGGCTGCTGGAACGCAAGATCGTCCAGACCCCGCCGAAGAAGCACGGGAACATTCCGCTGTGAGCACGCGAACGATGCGACCCCAGTGAGCCCGCGAACGATGCGACCCCAGTGAGCCCGCGAACGATGCGACCCCAGTGAGCCCGCGAACGATGCGACCCCAGTGAGCACGCGAACGATCGGACCCCAGTGAGACACGAGGACATCACCGAAGTCAGCGACCCCCATCAGCTGACCATCGACGAACCCGGGCACGGCATCCCCGAGATCCGGGTCGTCAAGGGCCGCCCCACCGACGAGGAACTGGCCGCGCTCGTCACCGTGTTGGCCGCGGCCTCCGGCGGCGCCCGCGCGCCCGGGGCGCAGGAGCTGAATCTGTGGGGCCACCCGGTCGACAAACTGCGTTACCCGGTCACCAGTTGGCAGCGGGTCACCCTGCTGGAGCGGACCCACGTCCGTAGATGATCGGCAGCCGGTGACCCGGGTCGTGCTGGGTTCGGCCTCAACCGGCCGGTTGCGGGTACTGCGCAGCGCCGGGATCGACCCACTCGTCGCGGTGTCCGGTGTCGACGAGGACGCCGTCATCGAGCGTCTCGGCGGTCACGCCGACCCGGCGACAGTGGTCAACGCACTGGCCGAGGCCAAAGCCGACGCCGTTCAACGCGGATTGGACGGCCCGGCCGCCGCGGACTGCGTGGTGATCGGATGCGACTCGATGCTCTACGTCGACGGCCGGTTGTGCGGCAAGCCCGGCACCCCGGCGGAAGCCCGCCGGCGATGGCAGGCGATGGCCGGCCGGGAAGGCCGGCTGTTCACCGGGCACTGCGTGCTGCGGGTGCGGGACGGCCGGGTGGCCGCCCGCGCGACGGCCGCCGAGGTCACCACGGTCCGATTCGGCGTCCCCACCGCCACCGAACTGGACGCCTACATCGCCTCCGGCGAGCCCCTCGGCGTGGCAGGGGCGTTCACCCTCGACGGGCTGGGCGGCTGGTTCATCGACGGCGTCGACGGCGACCCGTCCAACGTCGTCGGCCTGGGCCTGGCCGTCACCCGCCGGCTTCTCGAGACGGTCGGGCTGGCAATCGGCGAGCTTTGGCAGACGAACAGGCCCGGTTCGCCGGTAGTCTTTTGACGTGGCGTTGCCCCCCGACCCCAGCCCCGTCCTGCAGGAGTACGCGCACCCCGAGCGCCTGGTCACCGGAGACTGGCTCTCCGAACACCTCGGCGCCCCCGGACTGGCGGTGGTCGAGTCCGACGAGGACGTACTTCTCTACGACGTCGGGCACATCCCCGGCGCGGTCAAGGTCGACTGGCACACCGACCTCAACGACCCGCATGTGCGCGACTACATCGACGGTGAGCAGTTCGCCGAACTGATGAACCGCAAGGGCATCTCGCGGGATGACACCGTGGTGATCTACGGCGACAAGAGCAACTGGTGGGCGGCCTACGCGCTGTGGGTGTTCACCCTGTTCGGCCATCCGGACGTCCGGTTGCTCAACGGCGGGCGCGACCTGTGGCTCGCGGAGGGCCGCGACACCGTGCTGAAGGTGCCGGAGCGGACCGGGACCGGTTATCCGGTCGTCGAGCGCGACGACGCCCCCATTCGCGCCTACCGCGAGGATGTGCTCGGCGCGCTGAGAACTCCCCCGGGCACGGCCACGCTGATCGACGTGCGTTCCCCGCAGGAGTACACCGGCGAGCGCACCCACATGCCGGACTACCCGGAGGAGGGCGCGCTGCGCGGCGGGCACATCCCGACGGCGGTGTCGGTGCCGTGGGCCAGGGCCGCCGACGAGTCCGGCCGGTTCCGCAGGCGAGCAGAGCTCGAAGAGGTCTACTCCTTCGTCAAGCCCGGGGCGAACACCATCGCCTACTGCCGGATCGGCGAACGGTCCAGCCACACCTGGTTCGTGCTCACCCATCTGCTCGGCATAGACGGAGTGCGCAACTACGACGGGTCATGGACGGAGTGGGGCAACACCGTTCGCGTGCCGGTGGCGGTCGGGGAAGAACCCGGGTCGGCACCCGGGTCGGAATGAGCATGCCGGCCCCGCTGGCCGAGGTTGTGTCGGACTTCGGCGAGGTCAGCGGCCAGGACAAGCTGGCGCTGCTGTTGGAGTTCGCCAACGAGTTACCACCACTGCCGGCCGACCTCGAGGAGGCGGCGATGGAGCCGGTGCCGGAGTGCCAGTCCCCGTTGTTCCTTCACGTCGACGCCGGCGACCGCGGCCAGGTGCGGCTGTACTTCAGCGCGCCGGCCGAGGCACCGACCACCCGCGGGTTCGCCTCGATCCTTGCCGCCGGCCTGGACGGCCAGTCCGCCGACGCAATCCTCGCGGTGCCCGACGACTTCTATACCGAACTGGGCCTGGCCAAGCTGATCAGCCCGCTGCGGCTGCGGGGCATGTCGGCGATGCTCGCCCGGATCAAGCGCCGACTGCGAGCGGAGTAACCGACGCGGCCGCGGTGATGATCCGGTCGACGGCCGACACCACCTCCTCGCGAGACAACTCGTTCCAATCCGGTGCGCGCCGGGCCAACTTCCGGTCGACGCGCGCGAGCACACCGGCGTCGGCGATCGCCTGGGTGCGGAACACCGCCGCGGCGACGACTCGCAACTCCACCTCGCCGGCGGCGAACACCGCGGCCAGCTCGGGCAGCCGGTCGAGCAACTGCAGCCCGCAGCGCATCTGGGCGGACGCCCGCCCGCGACTGATGCCGAGTTCAGCACCGATCCGGGCGGCCGCGGCGTCACGCCGGGCGGGGCCCATCAGCCGGTAGAGCCTGCCGGCGGCCAGTACCCGCCGGGCCGCGGCGACCCGTTCGGTGCGTTGCGCTTCGGCCATGACTGCCCTCAATTCCAACCCATTCAATGTATCGAACATGCGTGCGAGTATAGAACAGGGGTGCGACAAAAGACCCCCACTTCTTCCCTCCCCGTGTCGCCCGCATCGCGAGGGCTCTAGACTGCGTGCGAACCGTATTTCTAAAGCCGGTTCTTAAAGTCGACAGCGGAGTCCGAGCAGGAGGCACGCGTGCCCAGTCAGACCATTTCCAAGGTCCTCGTCGCCAATCGCGGTGAGATCGCGGTCCGGGTGATCCGCGCGGCCAAGGACGCCGGTCTGGCCAGCGTCGCGGTGTACGCCGAACCGGATGCCGACGCCCCGCACGTCGGCCTGGCCGACGAGGCCTTCGCCCTGGGCGGGCAGACCTCGGCTGAGTCCTACCTCGACTTCGGCAAGATCCTCGACGCCGCCGCGAAGTCCGGCGCCGACGCGATCCACCCCGGATACGGATTCCTCTCCGAGAACGCCGATTTCGCCCAGGCGGTCATCGACGCCGGGCTGATCTGGATCGGCCCCAGCCCGCAGGCCATCCGTGACCTGGGCGACAAGGTCACCGCCCGCCACATCGCCGCACGCGCCAACGCGCCACTCGTTCCGGGCACCCCCGATCCGGTGAAGAACGCCGACGAGGTGGTGGCCTTCGCCCGTGAATACGGCGTGCCGATCGCCATCAAGGCCGCCTTCGGCGGCGGCGGCCGCGGGATGAAGGTGGCCCGCAGCATCGAGGAGATCCCCGAACTGTTCGAGTCGGCGACCCGCGAGGCGGTCGCCGCGTTCGGCCGCGGCGAGTGCTTCGTGGAGCGCTACCTGGACAAGCCGCGCCACGTCGAGGCCCAGGTGATCGCCGATCAGCACGGCAACGTCATCGTGGCCGGCACCCGGGACTGCTCACTCCAGCGCCGTTTCCAGAAACTGGTGGAAGAAGCGCCGGCCCCTTTCCTCACCGATGCGCAGCGCAAGGAGATCCACGAGTCGGCCAAGCGGATCTGCAAGGAGGCCGGCTACTACGGCGCCGGGACCGTGGAGTACCTGGTCGGCCAGGACGGCCTCATCTCCTTCCTGGAGGTCAACACCCGCCTGCAGGTGGAGCATCCGGTCACCGAGGAGACCTCCGGCATCGATCTGGTGCTCGAGCAGTTCCGCATCGCCAACGGCGAGAAGCTCGATCTCACCGAAGACCCTGCGCCACGCGGACATTCGATCGAGTTCCGGATCAACGGCGAGGACGCCGGCCGCGGGTTCCTGCCCGCGCCCGGCCCGGTCAACCGCTACGACACCCCCAGCGGCCCGGGCGTGCGACTGGACTCCGGCGTGGAGGCCGGCTCGGTGATCGGCGGGCAGTTCGACTCGATGCTGGCCAAGCTCATCGTCACCGGCGCCAGCCGGCGGCAGGCCATCGAGCGCGCCCGCCGCGCCCTCGACGAGTTCCACGTCGAAGGTCTGGCGACCGTGATCCCGTTCCACCGCGCGGTGCTGCGCGACCCCGCCTTCGTCGGCGATGACACCGGCTTCACCGTGCACACCCGCTGGATCGAGACCGAGTGGGACAACACCGTGGAGCCGTTCACCGGCGGCGGCGCGGTCGACGCGGAGGAGGCCCAGCCCCGCCAGACCGTCGTCATCGAGGTGGGCGGACGCCGCCTCGAGGTGTCGCTGCCCGGCGACCTCGCACTCGGCAACGGCGGCGGGGAGCCAGGCGTCGTCCGCAAGAAGCCCAAGCCGCGCAAGCGAGGCGCCCAGGCCGGCGCCGCCGCGTCCGGTGACGCGGTCACCGCGCCCATGCAGGGTACCGTCGTGAAGGTCGCGGTCGAGGAGGGCCAGACGGTCACCGTCGGGGAACTGGTGGTGGTGCTGGAGGCCATGAAGATGGAGAACCCGGTGAACGCCCACAAGGACGGTGTGATCACCGGCCTGGCGGTAGTGGCCGGGGCCGCCATCACCCAGGGCACCGTTCTGGCGGAGATCAAGTAGCGCTCCGCGGAACCAAGTGACCCCACCCGACATCAACGCCGGCGTCTGGTATCTGCGCGGGCGCCCGGACGGGGGGTGGGATGTCTGCGAGCCGACGACGGGCGAGGTTGTGGCGGAGGTGGTCGCCGATCCAGACACCCGGCAGGTGTCGGCGCGCGGCGAAGTCGGTGCGGCGGCCGCCGGCGCCGAAGCGGTCGGAAGGTTTCTACTGCAACTGGTCGCGGAGTCGGGCCAGCGACCTGGCCAGTAGCCGGGAGACGTGCATCTGGGAGATCCCCACCCGCTCGGCGATCTGGGTCTGGGTCAGTGACTCGAAGAAGCGCAGCAGCAGCACCGTGCGCTCGCGCTCCGGCAGGGCGGTCAGCAGCGGACGCAGGGCCTCCCGGTTCTCGATCCGGTCGAGACTGAGGTCGGGGTCGCCGAGGGTGTCCACGATGGCCGGCACGTCCTCCCCGCTGCCGCCGCTGTCGATCGACAGGGTGTTGTACGAGCTGCCCGCGACCAGGCCCTCGACCACCTCCTCGCGGTCCATGCCGAGTTCTGCGGCCAGTTCGGAGGCGGTCGGCGCCCGGCCCAGCTTCTGGGACAGCTCCGAGGTGGCCGCACCCAGCCGCAGGTGAAGTTCCTTGAGCCGGCGCGGCACTTTGACCGACCAACTGTTGTCCCGGAAGTGGCGCCGGACCTCGCCCATGATGGTCGGGACCGCGAAGGAGACGAAGTCCGAGCCGGTGTCGACGTCGTATCGGATCACCGCGTTCACCAGCCCGACCCGGGCCACCTGGACCAGGTCGTCCCGCGCCTCGCCGCGGCCGTCGAACCGTCGGGCGATGTGGTCGGCCAGCGGCAGGCAACGTTCGACGATGCGGTTCCGGTGCCGACGGAACTCCGGGGAGTCCGGCTGGAGTTTCGCAAGCTGCCGGAACAAGTCGGGAACGTCGGCGTACTCGGTGTTCGATCGCGACGGTTGACCGTCGGGGTCGCGCGCCGCCCGGAAGGTCACTGCGAAAAGCCCGCGCGCCTCATGGTCAGGGTTATCCCGAATACGCCGCCGTCGGGGCCGCTCCCGTGACCGTTGTAGAACGTCCGCATCTCGTCGGTCAGCGAGCTGAGCACATGCCAACTGAAGCTGCCCTCCGTCACGACGTCGCCGGTGCCGCAAGTGGTCGACGCCTCCACCACCACCACGTCCTCGTACGGGTCGACGATCACCACCAGCGTGGCGCCCGGGGTGGCGGAGCGGATCAGCCTGGTGCAGGCCTCGTCGACCGCCAGTCGCAGGTCTGCCACCGCGTCGAAGTCCAGATCGGCGAATGTTCCGACGGCACCGACCGCCGTGCGCAACACCGCGAGATTCTCGAGCATCGCCGCGACCCTCAGTTCAACGGCGGAGGAACTCCTACGCTCCCCGCCGCGACGGCGTCCGCCGTACGTCATCCGACCTCCCGCCGTTTCCCCCGACCATGGTCCCAAGCCGAGGATGTCATCCATGGTGTCGCAACGCCGCGCAGGTTCGCGTACGAACCGACGGTTGGGTGGCCAGGCACGGGTAGTCACGATGATGGCTAGTACCCGGAGTCGGACCTTCCTTAAACATCCGCGCGGTAATTTTCTTCGCGACAGCCGAAACCGGTTGCCGTTCAGCCTGATTTGAGGGCGGTGCCGGACTTGGCCGCCGGCGCCGCCAACGAGGCCGGGCTGCTGACCAGCCGTTCGTAGATACGCAGGGTGTCCGCGGCGACCCGGTCCCAGGAGTAGCGGGCACAGGCCCGGTCCCGGCCGGCCAGTCCGAGGCTGCGCCGAAGGAACGAGTCCCGAAGGATCGTGGTCACCGCCTCGGCGCATTCCCGGGGCCGCTGTGGTGTGACCAGGCGGCCGGTCACATCGTGCACCACGGTGTCGAGCATGCCGCCCACGGCGGAGGCGACGACGGGCACACCGCAGCCCATCGCCTCCAGAGGCACGATGCCGAACGGTTCGTACCACGGTGTGCAGGCCACCACGTCGGCCGAGCGAAGCAGGGCGGGCATGTCCCGGCGGGCCACCGAACCGGTGAACGTCACCCGATCCGCCACGCCCAGTATGGCTGCCAGGGACCGCAGCCGCCGCACCTCCGGATCGTCGTCAAGGCGTCCGTCGGCGGGCCCGCCGACGATGACCAACTCCGCGTCCGCTATCAGGGGCATCGCCTCGATCATGGTGTCGAATCCCTTGCGCGGCACCATTCTCCCGACCGAGACGATCCGATGGGGCGCACCCCGTTCGGCGACCGGGCCCTCGGGGGTGAAGCTGTCCAGATCAACTCCGCACGGCACCAACGAGATCCGGGTCCGCGAACGGCCCATCCGGGTCAGCTCGAAGACCTCGGCGGTGCAGGTGGCCGCCACCCAGGACGCGTTGCGGGCGACGAGCCGTTCGAGTTTCGGCCGGGCGCTCGGACTGGTGTCCCGCTCACCCTGGTGCCGCTTCTTGACCACGCCGAGGGCGTGGAAGGTCTGCACCGTCGGCACCCCGCAGGTCCGGGCGGCCAGGTGAGTGGCGATACCGGACATCCAGAAGTGGGCATGGGCGACGTCGGGACGGCGGGTTCGCCACTTCTCCGCAAGGTAACTGGCGAACTCCCCCATGTGCTCGAGCAGTTCGTCCTTGGGCAGCGGCTCGGGCGGACCGGCGGGAACGTGAACCACCATGCAGCCCTCCGATGTTCGGACTCGTTCCGGTGTCTTCGGGTCGTCGCGTCTGGTGTAGACCGTCACCTCGTGGCCCCGGCGGGCCAGGGCCGCCGAGAGTTCGGCGACGTGGACGTTCTGGCCGCCGGCATCCACCCCGCCGACCGAGGCCAGCGGGCTCGCGTGCTCGGACACCATCGCGATCTTCATTTCCTCCCCCTCCACCGATTCCCCGGCACTGAGCGACGGCAGCGGCCGCCGGATATTGACATGGGCGTTGACTTACCCGGCGGCCGCCGGACTAAACACTTCGCCGGCCGTCCCCGCGGCAACGTGCGCGGGTATGTTGGCGGTGATGACCAGTTTCGACTCCGGCCCCGATCGGGTTCCGGGATTTCCCGACGAAGTGCCGGTGGCCGACGCCGTCGAACGGAGCCTCCCGGTCGAGGGGGCCGACGAGGAGGAGGCCACCGGCCCCGACGAGCCGCCGTTGGAGACCAACGAATCCGACTGGCAGGAGCAGCGCGTGATCGTCGAAGACTTCGACGAGGACGAATTCCGTTAGAGGTTTAGCTCCATCGCCCGCCCGGGTACACCACGGTGCATGCGGGCCCGCTACGACGACGCGCGATCCTTCCGGCCGAGCCGGTCGTGCGCGTATGAGGGCTGGACCGTCGCGGAATTGAAGAAGCGGGCACGGCAGCTTGGCATTTCGGGTTACTCCGGCCTGAACAAGGAGGAGTTGATCGCCCTCATCCGCAGCTACTGAGCAGCTACCGGGGCAGCTACCGGGGCAGCTACTGAACGGCCGCCGGCGAGGGTTTGCCCACCGGCCTGGCAGGCTGGGGGGGTGAGCTCACTGGACCGGTTCTCGCCGCTGACCCGGCGGTGGTTCCGCGGCACCTTTGCCGCGCCCACCCCGGCCCAGGACTCGGCGTGGGAATCAATCGCCGACGGTGACCACACCCTGGTGGTCGCGCCGACCGGATCGGGCAAGACGCTGGCCGCGTTCCTGTGGGCCATCGACCGCCTCGTGCAGGAGGCCGGATCCGGCGAGCCGGGCACCCGGGTGCTCTACATCTCCCCGCTCAAGGCGCTGGCCATCGACGTCGAACGAAACCTGCGCACCCCGCTGGCCGGGATCTCCCGCATCGCCGAGCAGTCCGGCCGGCCGGCCCCGCGGATCGGCGTCGGTGTGCGCTCCGGCGACACCACGCCCGCGGCCCGCCGGCAACTGCTCACCAGCCCGCCCGACATCCTCATCACCACGCCGGAGTCGCTGTTCCTGATGCTCACCTCGGCCGCGCGGGACACCCTGTCCGGTGTGCGGACGGTGATCGTCGACGAGGTGCACGCGGTGGCGGGCACCAAACGCGGTGCGCACCTGGCACTTTCACTGGAGCGCCTGGATGACCTGCTGCCCCGGCCCGCCCAGCGGATCGGCCTGTCGGCCACCGTGCGGCCGCCCGAGGAGGTGGCCCGGTTCCTGACCGGCGGCCGGCCCGCGAAGGTGGTCGACCCGCCGGCGGCCAAGACCTTCGACCTGGCGGTGCAGGTGCCGGTGCCCGATATGGCCAACCTGGAGAACAACACCATCTGGCCGGATGTCGAGGCCCGCATCGTCGACCTGATCGAGGCCCACAACTCCACCATCGTGTTCGCCAACTCGCGCCGGCTGGCCGAGCGGATCACCGCCCGGATCAACGAGATTCACGCGCAGCGGTCCGGGATCGAACTGCCCACCCCGCCGGCCCAGATCATGGCCGGCAACCAGATCCAGGGGGCCGAACCGCTGCTGGCGAGGGCCCACCACGGGTCGGTGTCCAAGGAGGCGCGGGCCGCGGTCGAGGACGATCTGAAATCCGGGCGGCTGCGCGCCGTCGTCGCGACCTCCAGCCTGGAACTGGGCATCGACATGGGTTCGGTGGACCTGGTGATCCAGGTGGCGGCCCCGCCCTCGGTGGCCAGCGGCCTACAGCGGGTCGGCCGGGCCGGTCACCAGGTCGGCGAGATCTCCCGCGGGGTGCTGCTGCCAAAGCATCGCACCGAGCTGATCGGCTGCGCGGTGAGTGTGCAGCGGATGCTCACCGGCGCCATCGAGACGCTGCGGGTCCCGGCCAACCCGCTGGACGTGCTGGCCCAGCACACGGTGGCCGCCTGCGCTCTGGAACCGATCAACGCCGACGTCTGGTTCGACACCGTGCGCCGCAGCGCCCCGTTCGCCACGCTGCCGCGCAGCGCCTTCGAGGCCACCCTGGACCTGCTCAGCGGCAAGTACCCGTCCACCGAGTTCGCCGAACTGCGGCCCAGGCTGGTCTACGATCGGGACAGCGGCACCCTGACCGGGCGACCGGGCGCACAGCGGCTGGCGGTGACCTCCGGCGGGGCCATCCCCGACCGCGGCCTGTTCACCGTGTTCCTGGCCAGTGAGAGCGAAAAACCCTCCCGGGTGGGCGAACTCGACGAGGAGATGGTCTACGAGTCCCGGCCGGGCGATGTCATCTCCCTGGGCGCGACCAGTTGGCGGATCACCGAGATCACCCACGACCGGGTGCTGGTCATCCCCGCGCCGGGCCAGCCCGCCCGGCTGCCGTTCTGGCGTGGCGACGACGCCGGGCGGCCCGCCGAACTCGGTGCGGCGATCGGCCGGGTCACCGGCGAACTGGCCGGCTCGACCCGCGCGGAGTTCGACGAACGCTGCACGGACTACGGTTTGGACGCTTTCGCCGCCGACAATCTGTGGCGGCTGCTCGACGATCAGCGCACCGCCACCAACGCGGTGCCCAGCGACACCACCTTGCTGGTCGAGCGGTTCCGCGACGAACTGGGCGACTGGCGGGTGATCCTGCACTCCCCCTACGGTCTGAGAGTGCACGGCCCGCTGGCCCTCGCGGTGAGCCGGCGACTGCTGGAGCGTTACGGTATCGACGAGAAACCCACCGCCGGCGACGACGGCATCGTGGTGCGGCTGCCCGACACCGACGAATCACCCCCCGGCGCCGAACTTTTCGTCTTCGAGCCCGATGAGATCGAGCCACTGGTCACCTCGGAGGTGGGCGGTTCGGCGCTGTTCGCCGCCCGGTTCCGGGAGTGCGCCGCGCGGGCGCTGCTGCTGCCCCGGCGCCATCCGGGGAAGCGTTCCCCGCTGTGGCACCAACGCCGGCGCGCCGCCCAGTTACTCGACGTGGCAAGGAAATACCCGGACTTCCCCGTCGTGCTGGAGACCGTGCGGGAGTGCCTGCAGGACGTCTACGACGTGCCCGCACTCACGGGCCTGATGGCGCGGATCGCCCAACGCCGGGTCCGGGTGCTCGAGGTCGAGACCCCCACCCCTTCGCCGTTCGCCGCCTCGCTG
Organism: Mycobacterium sp.; assembly: GCF_040398885.1. GTDB lineage: Bacteria > Actinomycetota > Actinomycetes > Mycobacteriales > Mycobacteriaceae > Mycobacterium. Next base: position 37,951 of record NZ_JBBATF010000002.1, read on the forward strand.
CTGTTCGGCTACGTCGGGGCGTTCATGTACGAGGGCGACAGCCCGTTGGCCGAACGGCGGGCCGCGGCCCTGTCGCTGGACACCGCGCTGTTGGCCGAACTGCTGGGCCGGGTGGAACTGCGCGAACTGCTCGACCCCGAGGTGATGGCGGCCACCGAGCGCCAGCTGCAGCATCTGGCAGAGGACCGCCGCGCCCGCGACGCCGAGAGGGTGGCGGACCTGCTGCGCCTGCTGGGCCCGCTCACCGAGGAGGAGATCGCCTCGCGCGCAACGGCTTCCGACATCCGGCCCTGGCTGGACGGACTGCAGGCCGCCAGACGGGCGTTGCGGGTGTCCTACGCCGAGCGCTCCTGGTGGGTGGCCGTCGAGGACATCGGGCGGTTGCGTGACGCCGTCGGGGTCGCGGTCCCGGTCGGCGTGCCGGCGGATTTCACCGAGGTGACGACCGACCCGCTGGGCGAACTTCTCGGCCGCTACGCCCGCACCCGCGGCCCGTTCAGCACCGCCGACGCCGCCGCCCGGTTCGGCCTGGGGCTCCGGGTGGCCGGCGACGCCCTGGGCCGAATGGCGTTGGACGGCAGGGTGGTCCGCGGTGACTTCAGCGCCGTTCCCGATGACACGAGTGGCCAGTGGTGCGATGCGGAGGTGCTGCGCATCCTGCGACGGCGGTCACTGGCCGCTCTGCGCGCCCAGGTCGAACCGGTCAGCACGCAGGCCTACGCCCGCTTCCTGCCCGCCTGGCAGCAGATCGGCGCCGCCTCCGGTGTGGACGGGCTGGCCTCGGTGATCGAACAACTCGCCGGTGCGCCGGTCCCGGCGTCGGCGGTCGAACCGCTGATCTTCGCGCCGCGGGTGCGCGACTACCAACCCGCCATGCTCGACGAACTGCTGGCCTCCGGGGAGGTGGTCTGGTCCGGTGCCGGCGCCATCTCCGGCAGCGACGGCTGGGTGGCGTTCCACACCGCCGACACCGCGCCCCTGACGCTTGCCGAACCTGCCGCCGTGGAACTCGGCGACGCCCACCGCGCCGTCCTCGAAGTCCTCGGCGAGCCCGGCGACTCCCGGGGGGCGTTCTTCTTCCGGCAGTTCGCGGGCCCCGAAGGACGCGAGGACGCCGTCAAAGCCGCTCTGTGGGAACTGATCTGGGCGGGCTGGGTCAGCGGGGACACCTTCGCCCCGGTGCGCGCCCTGCTCACCGGCGGGCGCCGGCCCGGCACCCGTCGTCCCTCCGCCGCCGCGCACCGGCACCGGCGCGCACCCCGGCTGAGCCGCTACTCGGTGGCGCACGCCCAGGCCCGGCCGTCGGATCCGACGGTGGCCGGCCGCTGGTCTGCGCTGCCGGCCCGGGAGCCCGACTCCACGCTGCGGGCGCACTTCACCGCGGAGTTGCTGATGAACCGCTACGGGGTGCTGACCCGGCGCGGTGCGCCCGATGGCCTGCCGGGCGGCTTCGCGTCGCTCTACAAGGTGCTCACCACGCTGGAGGAGGCCGGCAGGTGTCAGCGCGGCTATTTCGTCGAGTCCCTCGGCGGCGCGCAGTTCGCGCTGGCCTCGACGGTGGACCGGTTGCGCGGCTACGCCGACACCGTCGACCGGGACCTGCCGGAGTATCGGGCGGTGGTCCTGGCCGCCGCCGACCCGGCCAATCCCTACGGCGCCGCGCTGCCCTGGCCGGCCCTGGACGGCGGGCACCGTCCCGGCCGCAAAGCCGGCGCGTTGGTCATCCTGGTCGACGGCGCGCTGGTCTGGTACCTGGAGCGCGGCGGGCGCTCGCTGCTGAACTTCGCCCTCGACGCCGGGGCCCAGCGGACGGCGGCGGCGGCCCTGGCCGACATGGTGGGCGGCGGACGCATCGGGGGCATCGTGGTGGAGAGGATCGACGGCGCGCCGGTCCTGGAAGCCGGGCAGACCGACACCGCCGCGGCCCTGCTGGCCGCGGGCTTCGCGCGGACGCCGCGCGGGATGCGGATGCGCTGAGGTGCCCGAGGGGGACACCGTCTTCCGGACCGCCGCGAAGCTGCGGGAGGCTCTGGTCGCCAAGACGCTGACCGGATGCGATATCCGGGTTCCCCGCTACGCGGAAGTCGATCTGACCGGACAGCCGGTCGACGAGGTGCTCTCCCGCGGCAAGCACCTGTTCATCCGGGTCGGCCCGGCCAGCATCCATTCGCATCTGAAGATGGACGGCAGTTGGCGGATCGCCCCGAAGAGGGTGCCGGCCCACAAGATCCGGATCCTGTTGCGGGCGGGCGACACCACCGCCGCCGGGATCGACCTGGGTGTGCTGGAAGTCCTGGACCGGCAACACGACATGGACAGCGTCGCCCACCTCGGCCCGGATCTACTGGGACCGGACTGGGATGCCGGCCGCGCCGCGGCCAACCTCGTCGCCGACCCCGACCGGCCCATCGCCGCCGCACTGCTCGACCAGCGGGTCATGGCGGGGGTCGGCAATGTCTACTGCAACGAGCTGTGTTTCCTGTTCGGCCGGCTTCCGACCAGTCCGGCCGGCACCTTGACCGACCCGCACCGCGTCGCGGTTCGCGCCCGGGAAATGTTGTGGGCCAACAGATTACGGTGGTCGCGCACCACCACTGGGAACACCCGGCCGGGGCATCAGCTGTGGGTGTACGGACGCGGCGGGCAGCCGTGCCGCCGATGCGGAACCGCGATCGACCGGGCTGGTCAGCGGGATGCCGAGCGGGTCAGCTACTGGTGTCCGTCGTGCCAGACCTGATCGTGGCCATCAACTCGGCGACGGTCCCCTCGATCTCGTTGACCGTGCTCCTGTCGAGCCGCAACTCGCGGAACCCGCCGGCGTTACCCAGCGTCAACTCCATGGGCTCGCGTCCGTGCGGGTAGACCACCGAGAGGACCACGGCGGTGCCGGTTTCCAGCGCCTCGCCGACCTCGTGCTGGAGGTGGGTGCGCAACTCGTGTTCGCCGAAGGCGGCCAGCAGGCCGCCGGCGGCCGCGCCGACGAGCAGCGACAGGCCCAGAGGCGGGGCGAACAGCCCGAAGATCGCCCCGAGGCCGGCGCCGACCCCGACCGCGGTCCGTCCGTGCCGGTTGGCCGCCTCGACGACCTCGGGGAGGCCCTCGGCGTTCTTCTTCACCAGGGCGGTGGCCCGCATCTCCAGTCCGTGTTTGAGCCTGCGCTCGACCTCGTTGAAGTCCGTCTCGGCGGCCTCCAGGTCGCGGTATCCCGCGATGAGAACCAGTTCGTGGTCGTCATCCCCGTTTGTGCCCGGCATGTCTCAACCCTAGCGCCGGTTGGCGCACGGGCAGCGGGCCCAGGGTGCGGATGCCGGTGAATTCCAACGACTCACCGGTGATGGGATCGGCGAATCCCAGGCGGTGCGCCACCAGTTGCAGCGGACGGGAGAAGTCGCGCGGGTCGACGTCGACGACATCCGGATAGAGCGGGTCGTTGTCGATCGGCAGGCCGAGGCCGGCCATGTGCACCCGCAACTGATGGGTCCGCCCGGTGCGCGGCGTCAACCGGTAGAGCCGGTCACCGAGGGGCTCGACCAGGGTCTCGGCGTTCGGCTCCCCGGGCTCGACGGCGGCCTGCAGCACACCGCGACGCTTGACGATCCGGTTCGAGATCACCTGGGGCGCAGCCAGACCCGGCTGTGAAGACGACCGCGCCAGATACGTCTTGGACACCTCCCCGCGGGCGAACAACGTCTGATACGCGCCCCGGACCTCCCGGCGGGTGGTGAACAGCAGCACCCCGGCGGTGAGCCGGTCCAGCCGATGCGCCGGACTCAGTTCGGGCAGGTCCAACTCGCGGCGCAGGCGCACCAGTGCGGTCTGGGCGACGTGACTCCCGCGCGGCGTGGTGGCCAGGAAGTGCGGCTTGTCCACCACCACGATGTTCTCCCCGCGGTGCAGAATCGGGATGCCGAAGGGCACCTCGACCTCGTCGGGAAGATCGCGGTACAGGTACACCACCGCTCCAGCCGGCAGAACGGTCGAGGCGTCGGTGGCGTTGCCGCGGGCGTCCACCACCTCACCGGCGAGCACCTTGGCCCGCGCGTCGGGACCGAACCGCCGGCCGAACTCGTCGGCCACATTCCCGCCCTGCAAGCGCAACCGGGCCGGCCCCAGCCCGTCGCGCACCGGAAGCATCAGGGGGCCGTCAGGTCAGCGGAACCGGTTCGAGGATCTCCGCCCGCGCCTCGGGCGCCGTCGCCCGCAGCGCGTCGGCGGCGGCGTCGTCGGGCTGGGTCTGTGATCGGACCTCGGCCTCCACCCGGGCGACGTAGGTGTCCACCTCCCGGTCGATGTCGTCCTGGGTCCAGCCCAGCACGGGAGCGACGATCTCGGCGACCTCGTAGGCGCAGTCCACACCCCGGTGCGGGTACTCGATGGAGATCCGCATCCGGCGGGTGAGGATGTCCTCCAGGTGCAGCGCGCCCTCGGCGGCCGCGCCGTAGAGCGCCTCCAGCCGGAGGTAGTTCGGCGCGGCCCTGATGGGCTCCAGCAGGTCCGGGCGACCCTCGGCCATGCCGAGCACCTCCCCGATCAGGGAGCCGTAGCGGTCCAGCAGGTGACGGACCCGGTAGGGGTGCAGACCGTACTGCGCGCCCACGCTGTCGGTCTGGTTGATCAGCGCGAAATAGCCGTCCGCGCCGAGCAGTGGCACCTTCTCGGTGACCGACGGGGCCACCCGGCAGGGAACGAATCCCGCCGCGGCGTCGACGGCGTCGGCGCCCATCACCCGGTAGGTGGTGTACTTGCCGCCCGCGATCGCGACCAGACCCGGGGTCGGCGAGGCCACCGCATGCTCCCGGGAGAGTTTGGAGGTCTCCTCGCTCTCCCCCGCCAGCAGTGGCCGCAACCCGGCGTAGACACCGTCGATGTCGTTGTGGGTCAACGGGGTCACCAGCACCTTGTTGACGTGGTCGAGGATGTAGTCGATGTCGACCTTGGTGGCCGCCGGGTGGGCCAGATCCAGGTTCCAGTCGGTGTCGGTGGTGCCGATGATCCAGTGCGTGCCCCACGGGATGACGAACAGCACCGACTTCTCGGTGCGCAGGATGATCGCCACCTCGCTGACGATCCGGTCCCGCGGGACGACGATGTGCACGCCCTTGGACGCCCGCACCCGGAACCGGCCGCGCTGGCGGGACAGTGCCTGGATCTCGTCGGTCCACACCCCGGTGGCGTTGATGACGACATGCCCACGCACATCGGCGAGTCGGCCGTTCTCCGAGTCGCGGACCGTGACCCCGGTCACCCGGTCGCCCTCGGTGAGCAACGCCACCACCTGGGTCGAGTTGCGCACGACCGCTCCGTAGTGCGCGGCCGTGCGGGCCACCGTCATGGTGTGCCGGGCGTCGTCGACGACGGTGTCGTAGTAGCGGATCCCGCCGATGAGCGAGTTGCGCTTGAGACCCGGCGCCAGGCGCAGCGCCATGGATTTGGTCAGATGCTGTTGGGCCGGAACGGATTTGGAGCCGCCGAGCTGATCGTAGAGGAAGATCCCGGCTGCGACGTAGGGCCGCTCCCACACCCGGCGGGTCAACGGGAACAGGAAGGGCAGCGGCTTGACCAGGTGCGGCGCCAGATTGGTCAGCGACAACTCCCGCTCGTGCAGCGCCTCCCGGACCAGTCCGAACTCCAACTGCTCCAGGTAGCGCAGACCCCCGTGGAACATCTTGGAGCTGCGGCTCGAGGTTCCCGAGGCGAAGTCGCGGGCCTCGACGAGCGCGACGCTCAGGCCGCGGGTGGCGGCGTCGAGCGCCGCGCCGGCCCCGACCACCCCGCCGCCGATCACCACCACGTCGAACTGCTCGCTGCCCAGCCGTTGCCAGGCTTCGGCGCGCTGCTCGGGTCCGAGAAACGACTGACCGCTGCCCGGTCGGAGGATCGGGTCGTTCAATGCCCCTCCTGGGGGTTGCTGACGGGTACCGGACAGGCTAGTCGAGATCGTCGTGGGCCATCAGCCTTCGCGCCGCCTCCACCACCGAACCGGACAGCGACGGGTAGACCGACAGGGTCTGAGCCAGATCGGTGACCGAGATGCGGTTCTGCACGGCCAGGGCGATCGGGAGGATCAGCTCCGAGGCGATCGGGGCCACCACGACGCCCCCGATCACCACGCCGGTGGCGGGCCGGCAGAAGATCTTGACGAATCCCCGGCGCAGCAGCGACATCTTGGCCCTGGCGTTGCCGGTCAGCGGGTGCATCAGGGTGCGGGCCGGGACCGCGCCGCTGTCGATGGCGGTCTGCGGCACCCCGACGGCGGCGATCTCGGGCCGGGTGAAAGTGGCCGAGGCGACGGTGCGCAACCGGATCGGCGCCACACCCTCGCCCAGCGCGTGGTACATCGCGATCCGGCCCTGCATGGCCGCCACCGAGGCCAGCGGCATCAGGCCGGTGCAGTCGCCGGCGGCGTAGATGCCGGCGGCCGTCGTCCGCGACACCCGGTCCACCTGGATGTAACCGCCGGGAACGAGCTCGATGCCGACCCGGTCCAGACCCAGATCGGAGGTGTTGGGAACCGAGCCCACGGTCATCAGCGCGTGGCTGCCCTCCACGATGCGGCCGTCGGCCATGGTGACCCGCACCCCCGGACCCGCCCCGGGGGCGGTGCACACCACCGACTCCGCACGGGCGTTCTTCACCAGCGTCACACCGCGTTCGGCGAACACCTCCTCGAGCACCGCCGCCGCGTCGCTGTCCTCGTGCGGCAGGATCTGGTCGCGGCTCGCCACCACGGTGACTGCGACGCCGAGTTCGGTGTAGGCGTTGCAGAACTCCGCTCCCGTCACGCCGGAGCCGACGATCACCAGATGCTCGGGCAGTTCGGTGAGGTCGTACAGCTGCCGCCAGTCCAGGATCCGCTCGCCGTCGGGCACCGCGCCGGGCAGCACCCGGGGGGTGGCGCCGGTGGCGATGAGCACCACGTCGGCGTCCAAGACCTGTTGCCGCCCGTCGGGGCAGCTGACCTGGACCCGGTGGCGGGCCATGCCGGGCAGGTCGTCGGTCAGTCTCGCGCGGCCGACGACCACGGCGACGTTCTGGTCGAGCAACTGGGCGCCGATGTCGGCGGACTGGGAGCGGGCCAGGGTCTTGACCCGGTTGTTGATCTGCGGCAGCGAGATCTTGGCGTCGTCGATGCCGATGTCGAAGCCCAGTCCGGAGGCTCGCCGCAGTTCGGTGCGCACGCCGCTGGAGGCGATCAGGGTCTTGGACGGCACACAGTCGTAGAGCACGCATGCCCCGCCGATCCCGTCGGAGTCCACCACGGTGACCTCGCTGCCGCGGGCTGAGGCCACCAGGGCGGCCTCGTATCCGGCCGGGCCCCCGCCGATGATGACGATCCGCGTGGTCACCAGGCAAAGGTAGCTTCTAAGCTTCAATCGTGCCGATCTACGCCGCCTACGGGTCCAACATGGATCCCGAGCAGATGCTGCAGCGGGCGCCGCACTCCCCGATGGCGGGAACCGGGTGGCTGCACGGCTGGCGGCTGACCTTCGCCGGGGAGGACATCGGCTGGGAGGGGGCGCTGGCCACCCTGGTCGAGGACGTCGCCTCCAGCGTCTTCGTCGTCCTCTACGACGTCACCCCCGCCGACGAGGCGATCATGGACCGGTGGGAGGGCTCTGAACTGGGCCTGCACAAGAAGATCCGATGCCGGATAGCACGCGAATCCTCCGACACCACAACCGATCCGGTGCTGGCATGGCTCTACGTGGTGGACGCCTGGGAGGGCGGGCTGCCGTCGGCACGCTACCTCGGGGTGATGGCCGACGCCGCGGAGGTCGCCGGCGCGCCGCCGGAATATGTGCAGCACATACGCACCCGTCCGGCCCGCAACATCGGTCCCGGCCCCGGCTAGCGGGTCTGACTCGTTGCGGCAGCTAGCGAACGCTGCGGGCGAAATCCCAAGCGTCTGAGACGATCTGGTCGATCCCGGCGTACCGCGGACGCCAGTCCAGCTCCCTCATCGCCTTCTCGCTGGAGGCGATCAGCACGGCCGGATCCCCGGCCCGCCGTTCGGCATCCCGGGAGCGGATGTCCCGTCCGGTCACCCGCCGGCAGCTGTCGATCACCTCGCGCACGCTGAATCCGGTCCCGTTGCCCAGGTTGTAGATCCGGTGCTCGGCGGGCTGAGCCTGCCGCAGGGCCAGGAGGTGGGCGTCGGCGAGGTCCCGGATGTGGATGTAATCGCGGATCGCGGTGCCGTCCGGGGTCGGCCAGTCGGTCCCGAACACCAGGATCTCCTCGCGCCGGCCCGCCGCCACCTGCAACACCAGCGGGATCAGGTGCGTCTCGACGGCATGCCGCTCGCCCAGTCCCCCGTAGGCGCCGGCCACGTTGAAGTAACGCAGGCTGGTCGCGGCAAGCCCGTGCGCGCTCGCGTAGGAGGTGATGGCATGGTCGATGGCCAGTTTGGTGGCGCCGTAGGTGTTGGTCGGGCGGGTGGGCGCCTCCTCGGTGATGGGCACCGACTCCGGCTCGCCGTAGGTGGCCGCGGTGGAGGAGAACACCAGTCGCGGCGTGCCGGCGTCGCGCATCGCCTCGAGCAGGTCCAGGGTCGCCACCACGTTGCCGTACCAGTACTTCTCCGGGACCTCCACCGACTCCCCGACCAGCGACTTGGCCGCGAAGTGCAGCACGCCGTCGAAGGATCCGCCGGGCAGCACGCAACGGGCGACGGCGACCATGTCGCCGTCGAGGAACTCCGCCCCCGCCGGCACCGCGTCGGCGTTGCCGGTCGACAGGTCGTCCACGACGACCACCTGATGGCCCTGCTCCACGAGCACCTTCGCGCATACGCTGCCGACGTAACCGGCCCCGCCGGTCAGCAGCAGCTTCACTCGAAGTCCGCTGACTGCTCGACGATGTTGACCAGCACCCGGACCCCGACGGCCAGGGCACGCTCATCGAGGTCGAAGTTGGGCTGGTGCAGATCCAGTTCCGGCCCCGCACCGCTCCAGACGCCGAGACGCGCCATCGCGCCCGGAACGTCCTCGAGGTACCAGGAGAAGTCCTCGCCGCCGCCGGACTGCCGGGTGTCGGCGAGCGCCTCCGGACCCAACGCCTCGATCGCGTGGGTCATGATCTGGGTGCTCCGCTCCTCGTTGACCACCGGCGGGACACCTCGGCGGTATTGCAGCGAGTGCTCGATGCCCAGCGGGGCGAGCAGGCCCGAAACCGTCTCGTGGACAAGTGCTTCCATGTCGAGCCAGGTCTCGCGGCTGGCGGTGCGCACGGTGCCGGCCAGGGTGCCGATCTGCGGGATCGCGTTGGCCGCCACCCCGGCGTTGGCCGCACCCCACACCATCACGGTGCCGTGCCGGGGGTCGATCCGCCGGGACAGCACTCCGGGCAGCCCGGTGATCAGGGTTCCCATGCCGTACACCAGGTCGGAGGTCAGGTGCGGCCGGGAGGTGTGCCCGCCCGGAGAGTGCAGGGTGATCTCGATGGAGTCGGCGGCAGAGGTGATGGGTCCGGCGGTGATGGCCACCCGGCCGACCGCCAGCCGGGGGTCGCAGTGCAGCGCGAAGATCCGCGACACCCCGGACAGGGCGCCGGCGGCGATGGCGTCGAGTGCGCCGCCGGGCATCAATTCCTCAGCGGGCTGGAAGATCAGCCGGACGCCCAGCGGCAATTCCGCAGCCCCGGCCAGGGCGGTGGCCGCGCCCAGCAGCATCGCGGTGTGCGCGTCGTGCCCGCAGGAGTGGGCCACCCCGGACACCGTCGACGCGTAGGGCGCCCCGGTGCGCTCCGCCATGGGCAGCGCGTCCATGTCGGCGCGCAGGGCGATCCGGGGCGCATGCTCGGGCCCGAAGTCACAGGTCAGACCCGTCCCCCCGGGCAGGGTCTTCGGATTCAGGCCGGCTTCGACGAGTCGGTCGGCGACGAACTGCGTGGTGGCGAACTCCTGGCGACCCAACTCGGGGTGGCGATGGATATGGCGGCGCCAGGAGACCAGATCGTCGTAGTGGGCGGCGAGCCACGACTCAGCGGTGTCGGCCAGTGGCATCCTGGCAGTATCGCACCCCTGGTCTAGCGCGGCCCGAACTGCCGGTCCCCCGCGTCACCCAGACCAGGCACGATGTACGCGTCCTCGTTGAGGCCGTCGTCGATCGCGGCGGTGAAGAGCCGGATCCGCGGTGCCGCCTTCTCCAGTGCCGCGATGCCTTCGGGGGCGCACACCACGCAGATCACGGTGATGTCCACCGCACCGCGGTTCTGCAGCAGTTCGAGGGTGTGGACCATCGACCCGCCGGTGGCCAGCATCGGATCGAGCACGATGACGGGTTGGGTTCGCAGATCGGCGGGCAGCGACTCCAGATACGGCACCGGATGGTGACTGGACTCGTTTCGGGCCATCCCGACGAAGCCCACCCTGGCCTCCGGGATCAGGGCGTGGGCCTGGTCCACCATGCCCAACCCGGCTCGCAGCACCGGCACCAGCAGCGGCGGATCGGCCAGCCGGGTCCCGACGGTGTCTGACAGCGGGGTGCGCACGCTGACGGCCTCGCGCGGTGCGTCGCGGGTGGCCTCGTAGACCAGCATGTGGGTCAGGTCGCGCAGGGCCGTGCGGAAACCCGCGTTGCCGGTGCGTTCGTCACGCATCGTGGTCAGACGGGCGGCGGCCAGTGGGTGGTCGACGACACGCACATCCATGGGGACAAACTGTAGGTCGTTAGGCTGTCCGGCATGGCGGCAGAGCTAGTACCGATCCGACTCGGCGTCACCGCGGGTGACCTCTACACCTTGTGGGCACCTCGCTGGCGCGACTCCGGCGACGAGTGGGAGGGCTTCCTGGGCAAGGACGAGGACATCTACGCCTTCGAGTCGGTCGCCGACCTGGCAGCCTTCGTCCGGACCAACCCCGACAACGATCTGGCCGACCATCCGGCCTGGGAGCGGCTGACCAAGGCCAACGCCCACAAGCTGCAGCCGGCCGAGGATCGCCACATCGACCTCATCGGCGCCCAGGAACTGCTCGCCGGGAAGCCGACCGAGGACTCGGTCGGCTCGCTGGCCGGCACGCTGGCCGTGGTGTCCTCCATCGGCTCGGTGTGCGAGCTGCCGAAGGTGTCGCGGTTCTTCAACGGCAACCCGAACCTGGGCTGGGTGGCCGGCGGCGTCGAGCAGTTCGCCGGCCGGGCCGGGCGCAAACGCTGGAGCGCCGTCGGCGAGATCTTCGCCCGCAGCTGGGACGACGTGGTCGGGGCGGTCGACGACATCCTCCGGACCCCCGAGGTCGACCAGCGGGCCGCCGCCGAGGCGGCCGCCGAACTGGAGGCGCCGTACGAGGACCTCGACGACGACCTCGGCGGTGACGCCGCTGCTCTCGGCGAGTTCGACGAAGCCGACGACGCCGACGGCGAGGCGTTCGTTGAGCGCGCCGCCCGGCCGCTGGTGCTGGGCGGGGACGCCAGGTTCTGGGAGCAGGTGGGCATCGACCCGGTGCGGGTGATGACCAGCGCCGGCACGCTTTACACGTTGCGCTGCTACTTCGACGACAGGCCGATCTTCCTGGGGCGCAACGGCCGCATCAGCGTGTTCGGATCCGAGCGGGCCCTGGCCCGCTACCTCGCCGACGAGCACGACCACGACCTGTCGGACCTGAGCACCTACGACGACATCCGCACCGCGGCGACCGACGGCTCGCTGCACGTGGATGTCACCGACGAGAACGTTTACGTGCTCAATGGCCTGGTCGACGACATCGCCGACGGGCCCGATGCCCTCGACCGGGATCAGCTGGCGTTGGCCGTGGAGTTCGTCCGCGACGTCGGCGACTACTCCGAGGACGAGACCGTGGACCGCCTGCTGGCCGAGGACACCGCGCTGGGCCGCCTGGTCGACTATGCGCTCCATCCCGAGACCGCCCCCCGGCCGGCCGGGTCCTCCGCCGAGGCCGTCACCGAGTGGGAGGAACTCGAGGCGTTCGTGGAGTCGCGTCTGCGGCGCGAATGACGCTGCGGCTCAGAATTTTTCGATGATGTCGGCGAAAGCCGCGTCCGCACCGACGAACTCCGGCAACCCCCCCTTGCCGACGATTGCACCGACTTCGGGAGAGCCGTCGGCATCGCTGCTGTGCCGGTATCCGAAGTTGTACTTGTCGACGACCGCCCCCAGGAAGCTGAACCGGTCATCGCCCAGCGGGATGGGGCCGTGCATCGACCGGGTGTGGTCCACCCGGGCGTCGTAGTAGATGCCTTCCGGGCTTCGCCGGGTGTGGTAGGTCCAAAGCCGGCCGTCCGGCAGCAACAGTTGAGGTGCGGTCGGATTGAGCACGAAGCCCTTCGGCGACCGGCGCTTGACCGGCCCCATCCGACCGTAGGGCACCCGCTGTGGCCACAGGCCCGTGGCCGCGAGCCTGTCGGCAGCACCCTTGAAAAGCTCGGCGAGTTGGTCGGCAGCAGCTTGGCGCGTCAGCGCCCGAGCGTCGTCCTGCAGGGCGTAATCAGCCACAACCATCCCTTGGTATATCTGAGAAATCACTAGGAACTTAGGCACAACAGTCGACATCTGGCAAATTTCCGTCGGAGATGTCGGTGCTTCGTGACACTGTCGAACACATGTTCGATAGTGTCGATGATTCGCTGCTGCTGGGTGCGATGGCGGCCGCTCAGCGTGATGAGCGGGTGGCCTGCGCGCGGCGGCTGCTGCTGGCCGGGCGGC
>NZ_JBBATF010000003.1:0-26466 GCF_040398885.1 Mycobacterium sp.
CCAAGCGCGCCCGCCAGATCAACGACTACTACAACCAACTCGGCGAGGGCATCCTGGAATACGTCGGGCCGCTGGTGGAGCCGGGCCTGCAGGAGAAGCCGCTGTCGATCGCGCTGCGGGAGATCCACGGCGACCTCCTCGAACACACCGAGGGCGAGTAGCCGCGCGAGGGCGGCTCTGCCATGAGCCCGAAGCGGATCATCGTCGGCGTCGCCGGCGGCATCGCGGCCTACAAAGCCTGCTCGGTGGTGCGGCAACTCTGTGAGGCCGGCCACGAGGTCCGGGTCGTTCCGACCGAAGCCGCGCTGCGCTTCGTCGGCGCGGCCACCTTCGAGGCGCTGTCCGGTCATCCGGTCCACACCGGCGTCTTCGAGGATGTTCCCGACGTGCCCCACGTCCGGCTCGGGCAGGAGGCCGATCTGGTCGTGGTGGCGCCGGCGACCGCCGATCTGCTCGCCCGCGCCGCCGTCGGCCGGGCCGACGACCTGCTGACCGCGACCCTGCTGACCGCGCGGTGCCCGGTGCTGTTCGCGCCGGCCATGCACACCGAGATGTGGCTGCATCCGGCCACCGCCGAGAACGTGGCCACCCTGCGCCGCCGCGGTGCGGTGGTCCTCGAGCCGGCGTCGGGCCGGCTGACCGGTGCCGACACCGGACCGGGACGGCTGCCGGAGCCAGAGGAGATCACCACCTTCGCCGAACTGCTGCTGGCCCGCGGCGACGCGATGCCCTACGACCTGCACGGGGTCAAATTCCTGGTCACCGCCGGCGGGACCCGTGAGGCGCTGGACCCGGTGCGGTTCATCGGCAACCGCAGTTCGGGAAAGCAGGGCTACGCGGTGGCCCGGGTGGCCGCCCAGCGCGGCGCCGAGGTCACCCTCATCGCCGGCAACACCGCCGGACTGCCCGACCCGGCCGGCGTGCACGTGCTCAGCGTCACGTCCGCCGCCCAGTTGCACGAGGCCGTCGGCAAGCACGCTCCGGAGGCGCACGTGCTGGTGATGGCCGCTGCGGTGGCCGACTTCCGGCCCGTCCACGCCGCCGCCAGCAAGATCAAGAAGACCGCCGTGGACGTTGCAGGATCTGCTGTCGGGCCCACCGTCGAATTGGTGCGCACCGAGGACACCCTGGCCTCGGCGGTGCGCCAACGCGCCGAGGGCGGCCTGCCGAACATGCGGGCCGTCGTCGGGTTCGCGGCGGAGACCGGCGACTCGGCGGGCGACGTGCTGTTCCACGCCCGGGCGAAGCTGCAGCGGAAGGCCTGCGACCTGCTGGTGGTCAACGCCGTCGGGGACGGCCGCGCCTTCGAGGTGGACAGCAACGACGGCTGGCTGCTGGGCTCCGACGGCACCGAGGTGGCACTGGAGCACGGTTCGAAGACGGTGATGGCAAGCCGTATCGTGGACGCGATCGCGGCGTTCCTGCGCGGCGGCAACGGCAATCGAGACGGTAATTGATAGGGGATTGGCACTGTGAGCGATAACGGTCGGCTGTTCACCAGCGAGTCGGTGACCGAAGGTCATCCGGACAAGATCTGTGACGCCATCAGCGACTCGGTGCTCGACTCACTGCTGCGGTCGGACCCGAAGTCCCGCGTGGCGGTGGAGACCCTGGTGACCACCGGTCAGGTTCATGTCGTCGGCGAGGTGACGACCTCGGCCAAGGAGGCCTTCGCCGACATCACCGACACGGTCCGCCACCGGATCCTCGAGATCGGCTACGACTCCTCGGAGAAGGGCTTCGACGGCGCCTCCTGCGGGGTGAACATCGGGATCGGCCGGCAGTCCCCGGACATCGGGCAGGGCGTCGACAAGGCGCACGAGGCCCGGGTCGAGGGCGCCGACGACCCACTGGACGCCCAGGGCGCCGGGGACCAGGGCCTGATGTTCGGCTACGCGATCCGCGACACCCCCGAACTCATGCCGTTGCCGATCGCGTTGGCGCACAGGCTCTCTCGCCGGCTCACCGAGGTCCGCAAGAACGGCACGCTGGACTATCTGCGGCCGGACGGCAAGACCCAGGTCACCATCCAGTACGAGGGCACCACCCCGATCCGGCTGGACACCGTGGTGCTGTCCACCCAGCACTCGGAAAGCATCGACTGGAAAGACCAACTCGCCGTGGACATCCGGAAGAGCGTCGTCGAGGCGGTCCTCAAGGACCTCGCCCATGAGAGCCTGGACGTCTCCGACTACCGGTTGCTGGTCAACCCGACCGGCAAGTTCGTCGTCGGCGGCCCGATGGGCGACGCCGGCCTGACCGGCCGCAAGATAATCGTCGACACCTACGGCGGCTGGGCCCGCCACGGCGGCGGCGCCTTCTCCGGCAAGGACCCGTCCAAGGTGGACCGCTCGGCCGCCTACGCCATGCGCTGGGTGGCCAAGAACGTCGTCGCGGCGGGCCTGGCCGAGCGGGTCGAGGTCCAGGTCGCCTACGCCATCGGCAAGGCCGCCCCGGTGGGCCTGTTCGTGGAGACCTTCGGCACCGAGACCGTCGACCCGCACCGCATCGAGAAGGCGATCAGCGCGGTGTTCGACCTGCGGCCCGGGGCGATCGTGCGGGACCTGGACCTGCTGCGTCCCATCTACGCGCAGACCGCTGCCTACGGGCACTTCGGCCGTCCCGAACTGGACCTGCCGTGGGAACGGCTGGACAAGGTCGAGGACCTCAAAGCCTCGGTCTAGACGGCACACGTGAAAAGCGGCTCACGTCCGGGGACGTGAGCCGCTTTCGCCGTCGTTCGGGTCAGCCGATGAACTGGTTGAAAGCCCACTGGTACTCGGCCGGGATCACCGACACGCCGCACTGGTTCTGCAGGGTGCTCAGCGGGGTCAGGATGGCCTTGAACTCGCCGTACTCCTGCGGGTTGGAGCTGGCGTAGGCGGTGATGGTCTGCGCGGCCTGGCTCTGCGACTGCCCGGCGGCCTGCATCAGTACCCTGCTGACCGGCGGGTGGGAGCTCATGTAGGCCCTCGCCTGCTGGGTGACCGACGCCACAGCGTTGTCGACCCCGGCGGGGCTGCAGTCCAGTTCCGCCGACGCAGTGGGCGCCGCCAGGCCGGCCAGCGCGATTCCGCCGACGATGCTGCCGATACAGGCGCGGTGGGAGCGCCGGGTCTGACCGGTTGTCATGCCTTATTCCTCCAGGTTGGGACGTTAGCTGTCATTGTTGCCTGTCGTTTCCGGCGCGGCAAACGTTACCGCTCCAGCGCCGCCCGCAGCGCCGCCAGACCGCGGTCGGCGGCCGCGGTGGCCGCCGGCACCACGCCCGCGTAGCCGAGATAGCCGTGGACCAGCGTCTCGGCATTGTGCAACTCCACCGGGACACCGGCGGCGTCCAGCAATTCGGCATAGCGGATACCGTCGTCACGCAGCGGGTCGTGCCCGGCCACCGCGACATACGCCGGCGCCAACCCGACCAGGTCGGCGGCCCGCCCGGGTGCCAGATCGGGGGGCGGGTCGGCGGGGTCCAGGTGGCCGGCGTACCAGGTGGTGAACGCGGTGACGGCGGCGTGATCGAGTACCGGCGCGTCGGCGTTCTCGGCGAACGACGGCAGTGAGATGTCCCACATCGTCGGCGGGTACCACAGCAGTTGGAAGGCCACCGCGGGGCCGCCGCCGCCGGCCCGAACCCGGTCACGGGACCGCTGGGCGACCACAGCGGCCAGCGTGCCGCCCGCGGAGTCGCCGGCCACCGCCAGCCGGGAGCCGTCGGCCCCGAACCGGCCGGCATGCTCGGCCACCCAGCAGGTGGCCGCCCACGCGTCTTCAACGGCGGCCGGATACGGATGCTCGGGGGCCAGCCGGTAATCGACCGACACCACCACGGCGCCGGCCCCCACCGCGTGCTGGCGGCAGGTGGCGTCGTGGGTGTCCAGGTCGCCGAGCGCGAATCCGCCGCCGTGGAAGTACACGACGACAGGATGCGGTCCGGCTCCGGCGTCGTCCTCCGGCCAGTACACCCGCACCGGTATCGGCCCGGCCGGGCCGCCGATGCTGCCGTCCTCCACGCGCAGATCCTCGTGCAGCCGGCGCCGGGGTAAGTCGCGCAGCCGGCGACGGGCTTCCTCGACGCCGCCGTCGACCGTCAGTCGGAACGGGACCATCTCAAGTACCTTCTGCAGGATGTCGTCGATGGGTGGTTTTCCGGCCATGGGCCCACGGTACGCAGGTGCCCCGCCGCGGGTTCGGGCCTGGTGGGCCGCGGGTGTGGTGGCCGCTGCCGGCTACGGCCTCTTCCTGACCCTCACCTGGTTGCGGCTGCCGGCCGGATCGGACCTCACCGGCCGGTTCGCGGCCCAACCGGTGGCCAAGATGTCGATGGCGGTCCTGCTGGCCGTGGCGGCGCTGTTCCACCCCGTCGTCCGGGAGCGACGGTGGCTGGTGGCGGCGCTGCTGCTGTCCGCCGCCGGTGATTTCTTCCTGGCCGTCCCGTGGTGGAAACCGGCGTTCGTGTTCGGCCTGGGGTCGTTCCTGGTGGCGCACCTGTGCTTCATCGCGACACTGTGGCCGTTGCGCGGCGGCGTCACCGCCGGGCGGTGGGTGTTGATCGCGGCGCTGGTCGCGGCGATCCTGGGCATGCTGACGCGGTTCTGGCCCAAGCTGGTGTCCGCCGGGATGACCGTTCCGGTCATCGTCTACATGGTCGTGTTGGGCGTCATGGTGTGCGCCGCACTGCTGGCGCGGCTGCCCACGGTGTGGACGGCGCTGGGCGCGCTGCTGTTCGCGGTGTCCGACGGCATGATCGGGGTGGGTCGGTTCGTGCTCGGGTCGCAGACCCTGGAGCCGGCCATCTGGTGGGTGTACGCGGCCGCCGTCGTCCTGATCACGGCAGGTCTGTTCTTCGGCCGCACCCGCGCCGACGGACAATCACGGCGGTGAACCATCACAGCGGCAAACGGCCGGGTTTACATGAACGGGAGGTCATGTACTGTCGGGCTCGTGATGCCAGGGTTGGCGCAGTCAGGGGATTCCGCCCCGCCCCGGCGGCGCGGGCCCGGTAGTCGGGCTGACGAGAACCACCCCACCCGCCTGGAAATCCTCGATGCCGCAATAAGACTCGCCGAGGCCGATGGGTTGCGGTCACTGTCCGTCGGCGATGTCACCGCGGCGGCCGGTCACGCCAAGGGCACCTTCTACGTCCACTTCCCGGACCGTGCCGCGCTACTGGTCGCACTGCACCGCTGGTTCCACGAGACCGTGTTCGCCCAGGTGGCCGACGGCACGGCCGGCGACGAGCCCGGACCGGAGCGCGCAAGGCGGCGCCTGCTCATGTTTCTGGACGCCTGCCGTGCCCTGCCCGGTGTCCGGGCACTGCTTCTCGAGGCCCGAACGGAGCCGGCCGTCGCCGCCGAAGTCGACAGCCGCAACCGGCAGGCGAGCCGGATCCTGGCCACCGACCTCGCCGGCACCGCACATCCTCTGGAGACCGCGCGCATCCTCGTGCTCGCCGCCGCCGACCTGGCCTGTCGCGAGTCCGTCGGGAACCGGCGGATTCCCGCCGCCCGGCAGGCACTGGTGAATCTGGTTCCGGCGGTCGCCTGACCCGCCGTCGTGCGTGCAAGCCGCGCCGGGGCCGCCGCCGCGGCGTCAATGTCAGACCCCCCGGTTAACGTCGAACCATCGACAAACCCGAGGGGGAACTGAAATGACCGACTCCGACAAGACCCTGATCGCCGCTCTGCTCGACCGCTCCGGATCCATGGCGTGCATCGCCTCGGACATGCGCGGCGGATTCGACTCCTATATCGCCACGGAACGCGGGCAGGCCGGCACCACGCTGGTCACGCTGGCCCAGTTCGACGACCGCTACGACACGGTCTACGCCGACCGCCCGGTGGACGCCGTACCGCCACTGCGACTCGAACCCCGCGGTATGACCGCACTGCTCGACGCAATCGGCCGGTTCGTCACCGAGATCGGAGCCGGGTTGGCCGCGCTGCCCGAGGGTGAGCGTCCCGGCGAAGTGACCGTGCTGGTGATGACCGACGGACACGAGAACGCCAGCACCGAGTGGACCGGTGAGGCGGTGCGCGCCCTGATCAGCCAGCAGGAAAGCATCTACGGCTGGGACTTCGTGTTCCTCGGCGCCAACATGGACGCCGTCGAGGTCGGCACCAACCTCGGGTTCGCCCCGGGCAAGTCGATCACCTACGACGCCGACGCCGATGCGGTGGGAGGTGCCTGGTCGGCGGTGTCGGCCTACAGCACCCGCAAGCGGGCCCGCGGTAACGCCCCGGCGGCGTCGATAGTCTTCCAGCAAGCCGAGCGCGACGCCGCGCGGCGAAAGCGGCCGTAATCAGACCGGATGGGGGCTGGTGAGCACAGCGGGCCGGCGCGCCGCCGAACACGAACCGATCGCCCGGGTGCTGCCCATGCTGTCTGTGCCGCACCTGGACCGGGAGTTCGACTACCTGGTTTCCGAGGAGCAGTCCGACGACGCCCAACCCGGCGTTCGGGTGCGGGTCCGTTTCCACGGCCGGCTGGTGGACGCGTTCCTCCTGGAACGTCGCTGCGACACCGACCACGTGGGCCGGCTCGGCTGGCTGGACCGGGTGATCTCCGCCGAACCGGTGCTCACCGCCGAGGTGCGCCGTCTGGTCGACGCGGTCGCCGCCCGCTACGCCGGCACCCGGCCCGACGTGCTTCGGTTGGCGGTCCCGCCGCGGCACGCCGGCGCCGAGAAGGCCCTCAGCGCCGCCACCCCGCCGGTGCCGGTCGTCAAGCCGTTCGACCCGGCCGGCTGGAGCCGCTACAGCGGGGGCGAGAGATACCTCGAGGCGCTGCGCGAGGGACGGGCCGCCCGGGCGGTCTGGCAGGCGCTGCCCGGCGACAGCTGGTGTGACCGGCTGGCCGAGGCAGCCGCCGCGGCCGTCACCGGCGGCCACGGCGTGCTGGCCGTGGTCCCGGATCAGCGCGACGTCGACGAACTCTGGCAGGCGGCGACCGCGCTGATCGACGAATCCGCGGTGGTGGCGCTGGCCGCCGGACTGGGTCCGTCCGCCCGGTACCGGCGCTGGCTGTCGGTGCTGCGCGGACAGGCCCGACTGGTGATCGGAACCCGCAGTGCGGTGTTCGCCCCGGTGGACCGCCTCGGGCTGATGATGGTGTGGGACGACGGTGACGACACCCTGGCCGAACCCCGTGCTCCCTACCCGCACGCCCGCGAGGTGGCGATGCTGCGTGCCCACCAGCTGCGATGCGCGGCGATCGTCGGTGGTCACTCCCGCACCGCCGAGGCCCAGGCGTTGGTGGCCGGCGGCTGGGCACATGACCTGGTGGCACCCAGGCCGGTGGTGCGGGCCTGTGCCCCGCGCGTCATCGCCCTCGAGGACGACGGGCACGCGGAGGAACGCGATGCGGCGGCGCGCACCGCCCGGCTGCCCTCGATGGCGCTGCGGGCGGCGCGGGCCGCACTCGATCGCGGTAACCCCGTCCTGGTGCAGGTTCCCCGCCGCGGTTACCTGCCGTCGGTGGCCTGCGGCCGCTGCCGGACCATCGCGCGATGCCGGCAGTGCATGGGCCCGCTGTCGCTGTCCGACCGCGACGCCGACGGAGCGGTGTGCCGGTGGTGCGGTCGCATCGACTCCGCGCTGCGCTGCCGGCGGTGCGGAGCCGACGCCATCCGGGCCGTGATCGTCGGGGCCCGGCGCACCGCGGAGGAACTGGGCCGCGCCTTCCCGGGTATCGCCGTGATCACCTCCGCCGGTGACGCGGTGCACCGCACCATCGGTCCCGGCCCCGCGCTGGTGGTGGCAACCCCGGGTGCCGAACCTCGGGCGCCGGGCGGCTACGGTGCGGCGTTGCTGCTCGACGGCTGGTCGCTTCTGGGACGGCAGGATCTCCGCGCCGGGGAGGACACCCTGCGACGCTGGATGGCGGCCGCGTCGCAGGTGCATTCCCGTGGCGACGGCGGCGTGGTCGCCGTCGTGGCGGATTCGGCCATCCCGACCGTTCAGGCGCTCATCAAATGGGACCCGGTCGGCCACGCCGACGCCGAACTGGCCGCACGGACCTCGGTGGGGCTTCCGCCGGCGGTGCACATGGCCGCCGTCGACGGCGCCTCGGGCGCGGTCGCCGCGCTCATCGAGCAGGCCGCGCTGCCAGGCGACGCCGATCTGCTCGGGCCGGTGGACCTGCCGCCGGGTGTTCGCCGCCCGCCGGCAACCCCGGCCGGCGAGCCGGCCATCCGCATGCTGATCCGGGTGCGCGGGGAAGAGGGGCTGCTCATGGCCGGCGCGCTGCGGCAGGCGACCGCCGTCCACAGCGCCCGGCAGGACCACGAGGCGGTGCGGGTGCAGATCGACCCGTTGCACATCGGATGAGCGGGGCCGGGCGCACGTTCGCGCGACTGTTCCCCGTGCTGCTGGTCGCCTTCGGCCTGCTCTGGCCGGCGGTGTTCACCGGCGCGTCGTCGGGGTCCCCGGTCGACGACCCGGTGTCCATCTCGAGTCTGCGGGCCGAATTCGTCGTCGACGGAGAAGGACTCGTGCAGGTGACCGAGACGGTCACTGCCGAATTCCCGATCTTCCGGCACGGCATCTTCCGGTTCTGGGACATAAGCAATCCCAACGACCCGCGCGTGCGCCAGGAACCGCGGATCACCGGGGTGTCCCTGGACGGCCGGCCGGAGCCCTACGAGGTGCTGACCCGGGAACGGGGCCGCATCGTGGTGGCCAAGATCGGCGACCCCGGCCGCTACGTCAGCCCGGGCAGCCATGTCTACCGGATCAGCTACAGCGTTCCCGGCGCGCTCGATCCCGGAGCCACCGGCCAGACCAAGACCTTCGCAACCGCTGTCGGTGACGGTCGGGCCCCGTCGGTCTTCTTCTGGAATGTGGTGGCGCGCTGGAATAACCGCATAGACCGGGCGGAGGTGACCGTCCGGTTGCCGGGACCGGTACCCGGCGCGCAGTGCTCAGTCGGCACTGGCGTGGGCCAACCGTGCACCGGCCTGGCCGTGGACGGCAATACCGTGCGTCTGTCCGCCGTCGATCTGAAACCCGGAACTCCCGTCACGGTGCGCGCCGGCACGGAGACCACCACCCCGCCGCGGGCGGGTGTGCCGTGGGCGGCGCGCTGGGATCCGGTGCTCGGGCGGTCGGTCCGGGTCGCGGCGTGGCTGCTCGGACTGACCGCCGCCGCGGGACTGGGCGCCTTCCTGTGGTCGCGGACCACCAGGGAGCCGGCACCGGGCTTCCCGCTTCAGTACGCCCCGCCCGAGGGTCTCGGTCCGGTGCAGTGCGAATACATCCGCACCGAGGAAGTGCCGTCGCACGGCCTCACGGCCACCTTGTTCCACCTGGCTGACCGCGGACTGCTTTCGTTGCAGCAACACGGGCGCAAATCGTGGACGGTGCGCAGCGTCGGCGACGCCGGCGCGTGGGCCGAGGTCGACCCGGTGGGCGTAGCGGTCGGGTCCGCGCTGGATCTTCACCACCCCGGTGGAACCTTCCACGCCAACGGCACCGTCAGCGCCGGCCGGAAACTCGACCGCGCCAAGGTGGACATGGCCACCGCCGTCAGGCAGTGGGCGCTGGACGGCGGTCTGATGGTCAAACGCGGCAGGGAGAAGTGGCTGCGCCTCTTCAACATCGCGGCGCTGATCCTCGCCGTCGGCGGTTTCGTGGGCTGGTTTTTCCCGATCACCCTGTGGGGCTTGCCTTTTGCGGTCTTCTTCCTGTTCTCCATCCCGGCATGGAAGCCCGGCGTGGGTCTGCGGCGCAGCCCCGCAGGGCGACAGCTGTGGTCGGAGGCCGGCGGCTTCCAACGGATGCTGGCAACCGACTCCGCCGAGTCGCGTTTCGACTTCTCCGCCCGCAAGGACCTCTACACCGCCTACATCCCCTTCGCGGTAGCGGGCGGCGCGGCGGCCTTGTGGGCGGCGAAGTACCAGGCGGCCACCGGCCGGCCGGCCCCGGACCCCGGTTGGTATCACGCCTCGTCGCCCACCAGTTGGACGTCCTCGTCGTCCGGGGGTGCTAGTTTCGACAGCTTCGACTCGGCACTGTCCTCGTCGATCAGCGCCTACACCGCGGCGCAGTCCTCGTCGTCAAGCGGCGGTGGCGGCGGTGGCGGCGGCGGCGGTGGCGGTGGCGGCGGCGGAGGAGGAGGCGGAGGAGGAGGCGGTTCATGGTGACCTGGTTGCTGATTCTGGCGCTGGCCGTCGCGGTCGCGGTCCTGGCGGGATTCGTCGTCGGATACAACAGACTGCGTGCGGCCGATGTCCGCGCCGATGAAGCGCTCGGCGGCGTCGACGTCCAGTTGACCCGGCGGGCCGCCCTGATTCCCGGGTTGGTCGGCGCCGTCCAGGGATTCGCCGCCCACGAGAAGTCCGTGCTGCAACACATCGCCGAAGCCCAGACCGCGCTGACCGCGGCGACGGCCGGAAGGTCCGTGGCACAACGCAGCTCGGCGGAACACCGGTTCGATTCGGCGGTCGGCCAGGTTCTGGCGCTGGGCCAGGCCTACCCGCAGCTCAGTTCGTCGGACAACTTCCTGAACCTGCAGCAGAACCTCGCCGACACCGAGGACAAACTGGCCTTCGCACGTCAGTACTACAACGACTCCGCGGCGACGGTGAACAGGTTGCGCAGCACCATCCCGTGGATGTTCCTCGCCGGCATGGCCGGAGTGGGGGAGCGGGACTACTACCAGGTCCCCGAGTAGGCCGGTCGTCCAGCGCTATGCGAATCGTCTTCGCCGGCACCCCCGCCCCGGCACTCCCGTCACTGCAACGGCTGATCGACTCACCGCGCCACGACGTCATCGCGGTGCTCACCCGGCCCGACGCCGCCGCCGGCCGGCGCGGCAGGCCCGCGCCGTCACCGGTGGCCCGCCTCGCCCTCGAGGCCGGCATCCCGGTGCTGCGGCCGGACCGCCCGAACTCGCCGGAGTTCGTGGCCGAACTCGCCGCGTTGGCCCCGGACTGCTGCGCCGTGGTGGCCTACGGCGCGCTGCTGGGCCCCGAACTGCTGGCGGTGCCGGCGCACGGCTGGATCAATCTGCACTTCTCCCTGCTGCCGGCCTGGCGGGGAGCCGCACCCGTGCAGGCCGCGATCGCCGCCGGCGACACCGTCACCGGCGCAACGACATTCCTCATCGAACCGGCCCTGGACTCCGGGCCGGTGTACGGCGTGGTCACCGAGACGATCCGGGCGGACGACACCGCGGGCGAACTGCTGGGCCGGCTGGCGATCTCCGGCGCGGGCCTGTTGGAGGCGACCCTGGACGGCATCGCCGACGCCACGCTGAGCGCCGTCGCCCAGCCGGGCGAGGGGATCAGCGTGGCCCCGAAGATCTCCGTCGAACAGGCCCGGGTGCGCTGGGATCTGCCCGCCCAGGCCGTCGACCGCCGGATCAGGGCCGTCACACCGGATCCCGGTGCCTGGACCATGATCGGGGATCTGCGCGTCAAACTCGGCCCGGTGCGGGTGGAGCAGGACTGCGATCCACTGCCGCCCGGGGTGATTCGAGCCGACCGTAAGACGGTGCGGGTGGGCACCGGTTCGGCGCCGGTGGCGCTCGGCCAGGTGCAGCCACCGGGCAAGAAGCCGATGGCCGCCGCGGACTGGGCGCGCGGGGCCCACCTGGACGAAGGGACGTGCGCGTCGTGAACGCACCACCTCCCGGCGGTCGCCGACGCCCGGCCCGCGCCCGACTGGACCCGGCGCGGCGGGCCGCGTTCGACGTGCTGCGTGCGGTCGCCGAGCGGGACGCCTACGCCAACCTGGTCCTGCCCGCGCTGCTGGCCGAGCGGGGCATCACCGGCCGCGACGCCGCTTTCGCCACCGAACTTGCCTACGGCGCCTGCCGCTGCCGCGGGCTTCTGGACGCCGTCATCGCCTCGGCGGCCGGGCGCCCGGTCGAACAGATCGACCCGGTCCTGCTGGACCTGCTGCGGCTGGGCGCCTACCAGTTGCTGCGCACCGACGTCGCCCCGCACGCCGCGGTGTCCACCACCGTCGAGCAGGCGGGAGTCGAATTCGACTCGGCGCGAGCAGGATTCGTCAACGCCGTGTTGCGCAAGATCGCCGGCCGCGACGAGAGTTCCTGGACGGCCGAACTGGCGCCGGCGGCGACAGCCGACCCGGTCGGCCACGCCGCGTTCACCCACGCCCATCCCCGGTGGATCGCCCAGGCCTTCGCCGACGCACTGGGCGCCGACGCCGGCGAACTGGACGCCGCCCTGGCCGCCGACGACGCCCGTCCCGGCGTGCACCTGGCCGCGCGGCCCGGCGTGCTGGCCGCCGCCGACCTGGCCGAGGCGGCCGGCGGGGTGGTCGGACGCTACTCGCCCTATGCGGTCTACCTGAGCGGCGGCGACCCCGGACAACTGGCCGCGGTGCGCGACGGTCGGGCGCTGGTCCAGGACGAGGGCAGCCAGTTGGTGGCGCGTGCGCTGACCCTGGCTCCGCTGATCGGCGCCGACACCGGCCGCTGGCTGGACCTGTGCTCGGGTCCCGGCGGAAAGACCGCGCTCATCGCGGCCATCGCCGCCGAGCACGGCGGCGCGGTCACCGCCGTCGAGCCCAATCCGCGGCGCGCGGACATGGTCGAGCAGAACACCGCCGGACTGCCGGTGCAGGTGCTGCGGGCCGATGGGCGCGAACCCCCGCTGCCGCCGGGAGGTTTCGACCGGGTGCTCGTCGACGCCCCCTGCACCGGACTCGGCGCGCTGCGCCGCCGCCCGGAGGCCCGCTGGCGGCGCACCCCGGCGGACGTGCCCGCACTGGCCAAGCTGCAACGGGAACTGCTCGCCGCAGCCGTCCGGCTGACCCGGCCCGGCGGGGTGGTGCTGTACGCGACCTGCTCGCCGCACCTGGCCGAAACCGTCGGGGTGGTCACCGACGCCCTGCGGCGCCACCCCGTCACCGCCCTGGACACCCGCCCGCTGTTTCGCCCCGCCGAGAACCTCGGCTCCGGCCCGCACGTCCAGTTGTGGCCGCACCGGCATGGCACCGATGCGATGTTCGCCGCTGCCCTTCGCAAGGAGACGTGACGACTCGATGCGATCGCCGGGACTCCGGACGGCCTAAGGTGAGGGCCATGGCACCACCGCCCATGACGACACCGAGCCGGGCGACACCGACCAGGCCGATGATTGCCCCGTCGATACTGTCCGCCGACTTCGCCCGACTGGCACAGGAGGCCGCGGCCGTCGGGGGCGCCGACTGGCTGCACGTCGACGTGATGGACGCCCATTTCGTGCCCAACCTGACGCTCGGTCTTCCGGTCGTGGAAAGTCTGCTGCGGGCCACCGACATCCCACTGGACTGCCACCTGATGATCACCGACCCCGGCCGGTGGGCGCCCGGCTATGCCGAGGCCGGCTCGCACAACGTCACCTTCCACGCCGAGGCCACCGACGACCCGGTCGCGGTGGCCCGCGACATCCGGGCCGCCGGCGCCAAAGCCGGCCTGTCGGTCAAACCGGGCACCCCGGTTGAGCCCTACCTGGAGATCCTGCGCGACTTCGACACGCTGCTGGTGATGTCCGTCGAGCCCGGTTTCGGCGGGCAGAGCTTCATCCCGGAGGTGCTCTCCAAGGTGGCGCGGGTGCGCCGGATGGTCGACTCCGGCGATCTGAGGATCCTCATCGAGATCGACGGCGGGATCAACGCCGACACCATCGAGCAGGCCGCCGAAGCCGGCGTGGACTGCTTCGTGGCCGGGTCGGCGGTGTACGGCGCCGGGGACCCGGCCGCCGCGGTGGAGTCGCTGCGCCGGCAGGCCGGGTCCCGCTCGCCGCATCTTCGGGTATGACTCCAACCCCGGACCACGCGCGGGTGCTGTCGGCCATGGCGACGGCCGTGCGGCTGGCCCAGTCGGTCAGAGGCGGCACCTACCCGAATCCGCCCGTGGGAGCGGTGATCCTCGGCGCCGACGGCGAGGTCGCCGGAGTCGGCGCCACCGAACCGGCCGGGGGGGCGCACGCCGAGGTGGTGGCGCTGGGCGCCGCGGGAGACCGGGCGGCCGGCGGAACCGCGGTGGTGACCCTGGAGCCCTGCAACCACCACGGCCGCACCGGCCCGTGCGTCGACGCACTACTGCGGGCCGGCATCGCCGCCGTCGTCTACGCCGTCGCCGATCCCAATCCGCTCGCGGCGGGCGGCGCGGGCCGGTTGCGCGCCGCCGGGGTCGCGGTCGACGCGGGCCTGTGCGCCGAGGAGGTGACCGCCGGCCCACTGCGGGAGTGGCTGCACAAACAGCGGACCGGCCTGCCCCACGTCACCTGGAAGTTCGCCACCAGCATCGACGGCCGCAGCGCCGCCGCGGACGGCTCCTCGCAGTGGATCACCAGCGAGGCGGCGCGGGCGGATGTGCACCGACGCCGCGCCGGGGCGGACGCCATCGTGGTGGGGACCGGCACCGTCCTCGTCGACGACCCGACGCTGACCGCCCGGCTTCCCGACGGGACTCCCGCGCCGCACCAGCCGCTGCGGGTGGTGGTCGGCGAGCGCGAGATCCCGGCGGAATCCAATGTGCGCAATGCGGATTCGCCCACCGTCACGCTGCGCACCCACGACCCGCACGAGGTCATCCGCGCGCTGGCCGACCGCACCGACGTGCTCCTGGAAGGCGGCCCCACGCTGGCCGGCGCCTTCCTGCGGGCCGGCCTGGTGCACCGGATCCTGGCCTACGTCGCCCCGATCCTGCTGGGCGGCCCGGTGACGGCGGTCGACGACGTTGGGGTGGACAGCATCGGCAGCGCCCTGCGCTGGCGCTATGAGAGCGTCGAACCGATCGGACCCGACCTGCTGATCTCCATGGTGCCCGGGCAGTTCTAGTCGTTGACCTGCAACGCCTTGTGTTCGATCAGGTCGCGAGAACCGCCGGCGCCCAGGCGTTCCCGGAAAGACTGCACCGTGTAGCTGACCACCGTGGCATCGGATCGCGCCCTGGCACTGGCCGAACGGGGAAGTGCGAACAGCGGTCCCATCTCGCCGAAGTAGTCGCCCTCCTCGGCCACCTTCACCAATTCTTCTGACCCGCTGGGCAATTCGCGGAACAGCTCGACCTCCCCCTCGGAGACGATGAAGATCGAGTCTCCCATGGTGCCCTGTTCGAACAGCACTTCGCCGGCCGCCAGCCGGATCGTCTCCGGCTCGTGGTCGGTGGCCGAGAGGTGGGGGACGAGTTCGACGACCCGGTCGGCCAGCGGCAGCATCCGGGTGTCGTGGGTGGCCACCACGACCACCCGTTCCCCGGTGGCCAGTTCACGGATCAGCCGCAGCACCTCCTCGACCTGGATGTAGTCCAGGTGAGCGGTCGGCTCGTCGGCGATCAGCAGGGGCGGGTCCAGTGCGATCGCGCGGGCCACCGCCACCCGCTGCTGCTGGCCGCCGCTCATGTCGCCGGGCCGGTGGTGCATCCGCGCGGAGAGGCCCACCCTGGCCAGCAGTTCGGCCGCCCGCTCGCGGGACTCCTTGCGGCCCATGTGCGCCGCCCGCATCGGCACCATGACGTTCTCCATCGCCGTCAGGCTGGACACCAGATTGAATGCCTGGAAGACGATCCCCACCGTGTTGCGCCGGTAGTCCGACAGCTGCTGTGCGTCCAGGGCGGTCACGTCGACGTCGCCGAACTCGATGCGGCCGTCCGTCGGCTTGAGAATCCCACCCAGGCAGGACAGCAGCGTCGTCTTCCCACATCCGCTGGGGCCCAGCAGGATCGCCAGTGAGCCCGCCTCGATGTCGAGGTTGAGGCCGTCGATGGGTCGCACCGTGTCCTGGCCCCTGGAGTACTCCATGACCAGATCCTTGATCCGAAGATCTGCCATGACTCAGGGCCCTCCGAATGCCATTGCCGGATCGACGACGACCGCCCGGCGCAGCCCGGCAAGGCTGGCCAGCACCCCGATGGTGACGGCGACGACGGGAAGCAGGATGAACGCGAGTTGCGGGATGTCCACCCGCATCGGGAACAGCGGGCCGAGCAGAACCGACAGCACGGCGCCGAGCACCGCCGACAGGACGGCCACGATGACGGCCTGCATGGCCAGCCCGGCCAGGATGGACCGGGTGGGCACCCCGACGGCCTTGAACACCGCGAAGTCACGGGTGCGCTCCAGGGCCGACATGTAGATCATCGAGCCGACGATCATCGCGGCGACCACCCACAGCAGCCCGGCCATCAGGCTCATCGCCTGCCTGGCCCCGGTGAGGGCGCGCAACAGGTCGTCGACCGCACCGGCGCGGTTCACCAGCTTGTAGCCGCTGGGAACCCGCTCCGGTGACCCCTTCATGCCGATCGACGAGATCAGCGACTGCCCGGAGAACAGCAGCTTCTGCGCACCGGGGACGGTGAGGAACACGTTGGACTGGCCGGCCAGTGCGGTCGAGTCGTCGACGATTCCGACGATTTCCAGGTTGCGCGAACCGATTTCGACCGTCCCGCCGATCGGCCGGCCCATGGTGCTGGACACGGCCGCCTCGTGTGCTTCCGAGGGCGCCCGGCCCTGCATCATCGCGGGCATCCCGGGCCCCTTCTCCGGGGCGCCGAACACGTTGACGCTGCGGGCCGATCCCTTGTCGTCCGGCATGGACGCGCTGCCGTATACCAGGGGTACGGCCACCTTGGCGCCGGAAACCTCGACCTTGGCGGCCGGGAACGCCGACGACCCCAGGAACGGGCCGGTCGCCCCGGACTTCACCAGGTAGGAATCAAGTCCGAGGGAGTCGACGGTCCGGGTGGCCTCCACCCGGAAGCCGTTGGCCAGTCCGGTGAGAACCAGAGTCATGGCGAACACCAGACCGGTTCCGACGATGGCGATCACGAATCGGCGCTTGCGCCACTGCAGGTCGCGCAGCGCCGCGGTCAGCACGTCGTCCCCGGCATGGGGCGAGGTTACCGACCCGCCGGGCCGGCTGGCGAAGGTTGTGCCAATTCGTTGCAATCGGAGGCAAGTTCAGTGGGGTTGTTCATCGACGGCCCGGGTGTCGCGGCCGCCGATGAACAGCGCGATCACCGCGCCGGCCAGGCAGACGATGGTGGTGATGTAGAAGATCGACCCGTACTGGATGGCGAACGCGGTGCGGTAGCGCTGGGCTTCGGCGGCGACCCTGGCGGCCAGGTTGTCACCGGTGGCGGCGGGCAGGGTCGCGACGATCTGGTTGAACCGGTAGAGGCCCCAGGCGCTCAACGCGGCGACGCCGATCAGCATGCCGGTCATCCG
This sequence comes from Mycobacterium sp., assembly GCF_040398885.1. GTDB lineage: Bacteria > Actinomycetota > Actinomycetes > Mycobacteriales > Mycobacteriaceae > Mycobacterium. The sequence goes on from NZ_JBBATF010000003.1 coordinate 17,177, forward strand.
CGCCACCACCACCAGCGACGAGGCGATGCCGTGCTGAGCCGACGGCACCACCCGCAGTGCGGCGGAGGTCAGCGGCCCGATCACCAGGCCCAGTCCGAAGCCGGCCAGCGCCAGGTCTGTGTCGAACACCGGTAGGGACAGTCCCCCGATGTGGTGGCGTGCCGAAAGCACGTCGAGGCCCCACTTGGACACCAGCCAGTAGGCGGCCGCGGCGATCAGCATCCCGGCCACCGCCACCGGCCGGTCGCCCAGCCGGGTGGCCAGCCAGCCGCCCAGCAGCGCGCCGATCGGCAGGGCGATCAGGAAATGCAGCAGCAGCAGCGCGGCCCCGATCTGATCCTTGCCCAGCACGCCCTGGCCGAACAGTTCGACGTTGACCAGGGTGACCATCAGCGCGGCGCCGGCGCACATCGAGGTGCCCAGCGACGACAGGAACGGACCGAACCGGACGCCGTGCGGTTCGATCAGCCGGGTGCGGGCGAAGCGCTCCCACACCGCGAAGGCGATCGCGGCGGCGACCGCGCCGAGGACCATCGGCACGCCGTAACTCGGCAGCACCTGCTTGCCGTCCGGGGCCGGGTTGTACAGGCCCCACACCGCCAGCCCGAGGGCGACGGCGAGCAGCACGCCGCCCACCACGTCGACGCGTTCGGGCTCCGGGCTGCGCTCGTGGGAGGGCAGGCTGACATGAATCAGCACCATCGCGATCAATGTCAGCGGGACGTTGACCCAGAAGACGCCGCGCCACGGTTCGTCAATCACGGATTTGAGCAGCCAAACCACACCGATGCCGTAGAGCGGTCCCAGCACGCTGCCCAGTTCCTGCGCGGCGCCGATTCCACCGAGCACCGCGGCCCGACTTCGTGCCGACCAGAGGTCGGCGGCCAGTGCCAGGGTGACCGGCAGCAGGGCGCCGCTGGCGACGCCCTGGATGAGCCGGCCGATCACCATTGTGATCAGGTCGTTGGACAGCGCGGTCACCACCGAACCCAGCGCGAAGCCGAGCAGGCTGGCCTGTAGCACGAACTTTCGGCCCAACCGGTCCGACAGCCGGCCCAGCAGCGGCATCGCCGCGATGTAACCCAGCAGGTACCAGGTGATGATGGGCGTGACCTGCTGGATCTTGTTGATCGGGATGCCGACCGACCGCATGATGTCGACCATGATCGTGACGACGACATAGGTGTCGAGCGCCCCGAGCAGGACGGCCAGGCTGCCGGCCCCGATCGCGATCCGCCGGCTGCGAGCGGGCTGTTCGGTGCGGGTCGTGGTGAGGGCCTGCGGCATCACACCGCCGGCTTGGTGACGGTGACCGGCTTGTCCCACTCCGACAGTGTCAGCGAGACGGTGTTACCGGCGCTCTGCTCCATCTGCGCCTGCACCAGTCGATTCGGCGCGTTCTTCTCGACCCAGACCGTGGCCGGCAGCGGGCCGTCGGCCTTGAGCTGGGGGATCAGCTTGTTGACCGCGTCGGCGGTGACCTTGCCGGAGATCTTCACGGCGGGCACCCCGCCGATGGTCTCGAAGCTCTCCGACCTGGCCTCGGTGAGGGCCGAGAGCATGTTGGCCAGTCCGGTGCCGGGGTTGAGGATCACCGAGGGGTCGTAGATTTCGGCGGCCGGGCCCATGTCCAGCCAGTTGTTCGGGGTCAGCGCGGCGTAGAGGGTGCCGTCGAGGACCACCAGTTCGGCGTCCAGGTCCGAGCCGCCCATGGTGATCTTGGCGTTGCCCGCGACGGCGGTGGCCGGCACGTTGGTCAGGTCGGCGGACAGGGTCTTGACCGGCAGGCCCTCGATCTTGCCCGCGACGGCGATGTCCAGATGCGCGCTCTTGAGCGCCTTGGTGGCGGCGACGGACTGCTGGACCAGTCCGGCCGCCTCGGGCAGGGGCTCGGCTGCCTTCTTCGAACAGCCCGAGGTGAACGCGGTGAACACAGCGGCGGCCAGCAGGACCGTGAGAACGGCAATCATTCGGCGGATCGTCGACATGCCCAGCATCGTAGTGGGTCACCGTCGGCGCCCGGCGGCGGCGCGGCCGGGGTTGCGCGCCCGTGACCGGGTCGATATCACTGAGCACATGACCGGTGACCTGGAATTTCGGCGTGTCGCGGCGGGCACGGGCGACGCGGCGGATCTGGTGTCGGCCATGGTGGCCGAGATGCGGGTGTTGTACGACGGCCTGGACCTCGAGGCCCCGGACATGCCGAAGGCCGGTCCTGGCGAATTGGGGCCGCCGGGCGGGACTTACCTGGTGGGCTACCGCGACGGGGTGCCGGTGTGCGGCGGCGGCCTCAAGCGCCTGCCGGACGGCGCCTGCGAGATCAAGCGGATGTACGTGGTGCCGCAGGCCCGCAGGTCCGGGGTGGCGCGGGCGCTGCTGGCCGCACTGGAGGACGCCGCCCGCGAGATCGGCTACCGGGTCGCCCGGCTGGACACCGGCGACCGCCAACCGCACGCCCAGGCGTTCTACGAGACGGCCGGCTACCGCCGGGTCGGGAACTTCAACGACAATCCGGCGGCGGCCTTCCACGGCGAGAAGCGGCTAGATTAGGCCGATGTTCACCGGCATCGTGGAGGAACTCGGCGAGGTCGTCGGCGTGCAGGACCTCGGGGACTCCGCGCGGTTGACCATCCGGGGTCCGCTGGTGACTTCCGATGTCCGCCATGGGGATTCGATCGCCGTCAACGGGGTGTGCCTGACCGTGGCGGAGGTGCCGGGTGACGGCCGGTTCACCGCCGACGTGATGGCCGAGACGCTGAACCGGTCCAGCCTGGCGGCGCTGACGCCCGGCGGCCCGGTCAACCTGGAGCGCGCGGCCCCGGTCAACGGCAGGCTGGGCGGGCACATCGTCCAGGGCCACGTCGACGGCACCGGGGCGGTGCTCTCGCGCACCCCCTCGCAGCACTGGGAGGTGGTGCGGATCTCCCTGCCGGCCGCGCTGTCCCGCTATGTGGTGGAGAAGGGCTCGATCACCGCCGACGGGGTGTCCCTGACCGTGTCGGCCGTCGGCGACGACTGGTTCGAGGTGTCGCTGATTCCCACCACCCTTGCGACGACCACGCTGGGCGGGGCCCGGCCGGGGACGCCGGTGAATCTGGAAGTCGACGTGATCGCCAAATACGTGGAACGGTTACTGTCCGCCAAACACGGCTCTAGCAGCACTGATAGCCCTCGATCATCACCCTGGCCGTGAATCACGGCCAGGCGGTGATGGTTTGAGCGGCGCGGTTTTGGGTATGCGGACATCGTTCGTTAGGAGCGAAACTATGAACGCAATGGTTATGCGGCGTGCGGGCGTGTTGATCGGTGGACTGTCGATTGGCGCAGCAATGTTGGTGGGGTGTCAGACAACTCCTGCACCACTGCAGAAAGAGGGTTCACCGACGACGAGTTGGGCTCCGTCCTACGAACCGGGGGTGAAAGCTCCCGCAGCGCCGACCGCTCTGCCGGGCAACGTCATCACCGGAGGTTAGACCTATCGAGCAAGTCCCGCCAGGTGGTGATCCCAGCCGTACGACGGGCCGTTTCTGAGCTGACCACGGAGCCCTGACGGCGGTGGGGTTGCGGACGTGGCGCAGGGGGGAGGTCGGGACGCACCTATTGGGGTTCGCCCACCCTCACGGTCGATGGTTGCGGTGGCGCGAGTCGCCGGAGAGGTGACCTGGCCGATTCAACTGGGGTAGGTGGCCACGGCGTCGATACCGCCAGTCGGCCGTCAACGGAGTGCGAATCGCGGGTTTGGCCCACGATGGAACGACACGTGCGATCCGCGCGCGGGAGCGCGCCGGGAGGCCCGTCACTCTCGCCAGAGAGCGCATGGCGAAGCCTGTCAGGCCACTCGGGCCGTGGCGCAAGAGCAGTGCGACCGCTGCCTGCCGTTCGTCGCCCCGGCGCTGGCTCCGCCATGACGGCGTCGTCGAAGTGCTGCCCGGATACGCGCGTTTCCGGGTGAGCACGCGGTCGTCGTAGACCAGAGCCGAACGCAATGCAACCTTGAACACCCAGTCGGTGTCGACGGCGAGCATCGTCGTCTCCGGTTCCATTCGCAGACCCGCCGTCAACACCTCGTGGCGCCTGAACAGTCCTCTGAACGCAAACCCGGCCCAACCGCCTGCCATCATCCGTACGGCTGCCGCACCGGAGATCTGCCCCGGCCGGAAGGGAAAGCATCGACGCGCCATCGGAGTGACGCCGTCGATGTGGACGAACCGCAATTGCCCGAACGCCAGCCATGCCTGCGGGTGCGAAGCCAAGGCGGCGGCCAGTATCGGCACCCAGCCGGGGTCGAAGATGTCGTCGTGCGGCATCCACATGAACAGCTCTCCACCGGCCGTCTCCAACAGCAGCTGGTAGTGCGCGGCGAATCCCAGCCCGGCTGCTTCGGCGAGGACGGCGACCCTCGGGTCGTCCGCCAACCGGATCCGCAGTCGATCGGCGGCGTCGTCGAGGCATGTCTGGTCGGAGATGAGGATCTCGGTCACCATCGCCGGCAACGCCCGCACATTCGCCACGACGTTGTCGACCCAGGGCGCCGAGCCATGCAGGGGGATCGCGACGGTGACGGTCGGCGCCATCAGCCCGACCGACGTCCATGGGATCCCAGCACTTCGGCGACCCGGGCGGCGAACAGCGGCGCTGTGGTCAGTTTGCCGGTATCGACAGAAATGTATCCGTCGTGATCGTGAACACCGATGGCGTGCCGCTGGTGCAACTCACTGTCCGGCTGATCGATGTCGCTCTCACCCCAGGCGACAACCACACCCGCAGTCACCGAATCGATCCGCACGCCTCGGAGAGCTTCGATCCGCGTGGCAAGCGCCGCCACGGTCGCTGCCGCGATGTCCCGGCCGGCCTCGGTGGTGTCGGGGTCGTCGAGCGCCGGGCGCCACGACGCGGGCGGCTCGAGATCGGCACTCGTTCCGGCAAGACAGACGGGATACCACGAAAGGTATACGCGGCCATCACCGCGACAGACCACGTCTCCGAATGGGCCGAGGGCGAAGGTAGTCGTCAGGCGTTGCGTGCGCCGGGGATCCATCGTGGCGTTGACCGCATACTTCAACCGGTAGAAACACGACCGCGGCGAGTGAACCCCCATCGTGGCGTCGACGGCGAGTCGGCCTTCCCACAGGCAGTTGATCACCGCGTCCGCACACCGGGTCATCACTGTTCCGTCGTCATTGGTGGCAGTGACCTTGAAGCCGTGTGGCGCGCGTTCGACACCTTGTATGACGCTGCGCGAAAGGCAGTTGATGCCACGTTCGTGAAGGCCGGCCATGAGATTGGCTCGAAGTCGTTCGGGATCGACGGCGATCTCACAAGTTCGATACGCCGCGACGACGTCACCGGAGAAACCGCCGGAGCCTGGAGTGGGAAGCTGCTGTGCTCGCGAGAAGAACCGTGCACCTGCGTAACTGGCTCCGTGGTCGAATCGCTCCGTGACCGCGTCATCGACCCATCGGTAGTGCTCGCCGAGCTGTTCCGGAGACACCATCGAGTCGGCGAGAATCGCGTAGGTGAACCGCTCCGACCGCAGGGCAGCCCAGTCGAGGGGTCGTGGTAGCCACTGATCGAGCAACTCGGCGAAGCTGACCGCGCCCTCCACCATCAAGCCCGCCGTGGCACGCCCGGGCTCATTGCCGTAGACGTAGCCGAGGTGGATTTTGCCTTCGCCTGACCGGCTGGTTCCAAGGAGTGGAGCGGGTGCGCGATCGACCAACTCGACGTGCCATCCAGCCCGATCCAGTGCGAGCGCTGCCGCGACACCCTGGATGCCGGCACCGAGCACGATTGCGGCCGGCCGGCCTGGCGGGCTCGCGGAGCGGGACGAGACGTGTTGCATGGTCGGGGGTCAGGTTACGTCGCGACGGCCGGTCACGTCGCGCGGTGCGATACCGCGGCCACCTCCGCAGGATCCCCGGGATCGGCCTGCATAAGGGCCGTCGCCGCAGCGTGGTTCATACTGTGTGCAGCAATATCGCTCGGGGGGTTCCCGAACGGATCCGGCCGGCAACAGGCAGTTAGGCGCCATACGATGACGAGATTGGACACCGTCGAACGGGCGGTCGCCGACATCGCCGCGGGCAAGGCAGTCGTCGTCATCGACGACGAGGACCGCGAGAACGAGGGCGATCTGATCTTCGCCGCCGAGAAGGCGACCCCGGATCTGGTGGCCTTCATGGTCCGCTACACCTCCGGCTATCTGTGCGTGCCGCTGGACAGCGCCATCTGCGACCGGTTGGGCCTGCTGCCGATGTACGCGGTCAACCAGGACAAGCACGGGACCGCCTACACCGTCACCGTTGACGCCAGAAACGGTGTGGGAACGGGTATTTCGGCATCCGACCGGGCGACCACCATGCGACTGCTGGCCGATCCGTGCAGCGCCCAGGACGACTTCACCAAGCCCGGTCACGTGGTGCCGCTGCGGGCCAAGGACGGCGGGGTTCTGCGCCGGCCGGGCCACACCGAGGCCGCCGTCGACCTGGCCCGGATGGCCGGCCTGCAGCCGGCCGGCGCGATCTGCGAGATCGTCAGCCAGAAGGACGCGGGCGCCATGGCCCAGACCGAGGAGTTGCGGATCTTCGCCGACGAGCACGGCCTGGCACTGATCTCGATCGCCGACCTCATCGAGTATCGGCGCAAGCACGAGAAGCATGTCCAGCGCATCGCCGAGGCGCGGATCCCGACCCGGCACGGGGTGTTCCGTGCCGTCGGCTACACCAGCATCTACGAGCAGGTCGAGCATGTCGCCCTGGTCCGCGGCGACATCGCCGGGCCGCAGAACGACGGGCGCGACGTGCTGGTCCGGGTGCACTCTGAATGCCTGACCGGTGACGTCTTCGGATCCCGGCGCTGCGACTGCGGTCCGCAACTGGACGCCGCGATGGCCATGGTCGCCGACGAAGGCCGCGGGGTGGTGCTCTACATGCGGGGCCACGAGGGCCGCGGCATCGGATTGATGCACAAGCTGCAGGCCTACCAGCTGCAGGACGCCGGCGCGGACACCGTCGACGCCAATCTCGAACTCGGCCTGCCCGCCGACGCCCGGGACTACGGGACCGGCGCGCAGATCCTGGTGGACCTCGGTGTGCGGACCATGCGGCTGCTGACGAACAACCCGGCCAAGCGGGTCGGCCTGGACGGCTACGGGCTGCAGGTGATCGAGCGGGTGCCGCTTCCGGTGCGCGCGAATTCCGAGAACATCCGCTACCTGAAGACCAAACGCGACCGGATGGGTCATGAGCTTGCCGGCCTGGAGGAGTTCGACCCCTCCCTGCCCGGCGATCTCGGCGGCGCGCGGTGAGTGGCGGCTCCGGTGTTCCGGCCGTCCCGGAGATGGACGCCTCCGGCGTGAGCCTGGCCGTCGTGGCCAGCACCTGGCACCCGCAGATCTGCGACGCCCTGCTCGAGGGGGCCCGGCGGGTGGCCGAGAGCTGTGGTGTCGCCGACCCGACGGTGATCCGGGTGCACGGGGCGATAGAGATCCCGGTCGTCGCCCAGGAGTTGGCCCGCACCCACGACGCCGTGGTGGCACTCGGGGTGGTGATCCGCGGTGAGACACCGCACTTCGACTACGTCTGCGACGCCGTCACCCAGGGCCTGACCCGGGTGTCGCTGGACGCCGCCACCCCGGTGGCCAACGGCGTCCTGACCACCGAGAATGAACGCCAGGCCGTCGACCGCGCCGGCCTTCCGGGATCGGCGGAGGACAAGGGGGCGCAGGCGACCGCCGCGGCACTGTCCACCGCGCTGACCCTGCGCCGGTTGCGCGCATGACCCGGGACGGCAACGGGGTCTGGGACGCCGAGTTCCGGCCGCGGATGCTGCCGAGGCTGGCCTGGGCCGTGGCGGTCCCGCTCGGGCTGGCCGGGATCCTGGTTGGCGTGTCCAATGACCGTTCCCAGGGGGCGTTAATCCGGACCGTCGACCAGATCGCCTATGCCGGTGTGGCCGTTGTTCTGGCCGCCGCCGTCGTGGTCCTGGCGACCAGGCCCAGGCTTCGGGTCGGACCGTCCGGCCTGTCGGTGCGAAACATCCTCGACGACAGACTCATTCCCTGGTCGGACGTGGTCGGCGTCTCCTTCCCGGCGGGCAAGCGCTGGCCCCGGGTCGAGCTGCCGGCCTACGAGTACGTTCCGGTGCTGGCGATCCAGTCCTTCGACCGGGACCGCGCGGTCGGGGCGATGGACACCGTGCGGGAACTGATGGCCCGGTACCGACCCGAACCGGCGGAACCCAGCCGGTACTAACCTGGGAACGTGCCCGATCCCGCCAGCTACCGACCGGCGCCCGGGTCCATACCGATCGAGCCGGGCGTCTACCGGTTCTCCGACCCGCACGGCCGGGTTCTCTACGTGGGCAAGGCCAAGAGCCTGCGAAGCCGGCTGACGTCGTACTTCGCCGACATCGCCGGCCTGCACCCGCGGACCCGCCAGATGGTGACCACGGCGGCCAAGGTCGAGTGGACCGTGGTGACCACCGAGGTGGAGGCGCTGCAACTCGAGTACAACTGGATCAAGGAGTTCGATCCGCGGTTCAACGTCCGGTACCGCGACGACAAGTCCTATCCGGTGCTGGCGGTGACGCTCAACGAGGAGTTCCCCCGGCTGATGGTCTACCGCGGGCCGCGCCGCAAAGGGGTCCGCTACTTCGGGCCCTACTCGCACGCCTGGGCGATCCGCGAAACCCTCGACCTGCTGACCCGGGTCTTCCCGGCCCGCACCTGCTCGGCCGGAGTTTTCAAGCGGCACAGCCAGATCGAGCGGCCGTGCCTGCTGGGCTACATCGACAAGTGCTCGGCGCCCTGCGTCGGCCGGGTGAGCCCCGAGCAGCACCGCAGGATCGTCGGGGACTTCTGCGACTTCCTCTCCGGCCGGACCGACCGGTTCGCCCGAGAACTGGAACGCCAGATGACCGCCGCGGCCGGCCAACTGGACTTCGAACGCGCGGCGCGGTTGCGCGACGACCTCGGGGCGCTGCGGCGGGCCCTGGAGAAACAGGCCGTGGTGCTCGGCGACGGCACCGACGCCGACGTGGTGGCCTTCGCCGACGACGCACTGGAGGCCGCCGTTCAGGTGTTCCACGTCCGGGGGGGCCGGGTGCGGGGCCAGCGCGGCTGGATCATCGAGAAGCCCGGTGACCCGGGGGAGTCCTCGGAGGCGGCCCTGGTGGAGCAGTTCCTCACCCAGTTCTACGGCGCTGAAGCGGAATTGGGCGGCCCGCCCGAAGCCGGATTGGGCGGCCCGCCCGAAGCCGGATTGGGCGGCCCGCCCGAAGCCGGATTGGGC
>NZ_JBBATF010000003.1:26566-45458 GCF_040398885.1 Mycobacterium sp.
GGCGCCGCAGACGAATCCGTAAATCCGGTGCCCAGGGAGGTGCTGGTTCCCTGTCTGCCGCCCAACGCCGAGGAACTGGCGGCCTGGCTCTCCGGGCTGCGCGGCTCCCGGGTGGCGCTGCGGGTGCCGCGCCGCGGAGACAAGCGGGCACTGGCCGACACCGTGCAGCGCAACGCCAGGGAGGCGCTGGCTCAGCACAAGCTCAAGCGGGCCGGCGACTTCACCGCGAGATCCGCCGCGCTGCAGAACATCCAGGAGTCGCTCGGTCTCGCCGATGCGCCGCTGCGGATCGAGTGCGTCGACATCAGCCACGTCCAGGGCACCGACGTGGTGGGCTCGCTGGTGGTCTTCGAGGACGGCCTCCCGCGCAAATCCGACTACCGGCACTTCGCCATCCGGGAAGCCGCCGGCGACGGCCGTTCGGACGACGTCGCCTCCATCGCCGAGGTGACCCGGCGGCGGTTCGCGCGGCACCTGCGCGACCCCGAGCAGCCACCGGACGACGGCAAGCCGCGCCGGTTCGCCTACCCGCCGAACCTGTTCGTCGTCGACGGCGGCGCGCCGCAGGTCAATGCCGCCCAGGCCGTGCTCGAGGACCTCGGCGTCACCGATGTCGCGGTGATCGGGTTGGCCAAGCGACTGGAGGAGGTGTGGGTGCCCGGCGAGGCGGACCCGGTGATCATGCCGCGCAACAGCGAGGGTCTGTACCTGCTGCAACGGGTCCGCGACGAGGCGCACCGATTCGCCGTCTCCTACCACCGCAGCAAGCGGTCCAAACGGATGACGGAGTCGGCACTGGACAGCGTGCGCGGGTTGGGCGGCGCCCGGCGTAAGGCGCTGGTCACCCACTTCGGGTCGGTGGCCCGGCTGCGTCAGGCCACGGTCGCGGAGATCACCGAGGTGCCCGGCATCGGTGCGGCGACGGCGGCCGCGGTGCTCGAAGCGCTCGGCGCGGACGCGAGACCGGCAGGCGATCCGGTCGGTTGGGACACATCGGGCGACCCGGTGGGTGATGATGCTCAGCGAGCCTTATGACCGAAACCCCCATGACAGAGAATGTGGTGACCGACCCGGCTGACGGGTCCGGCCGCGCCTCGGAAATCGACGTCGTGCTGGTGACCGGACTCTCCGGCGCGGGTCGGGGCACAGCGGCCAAGGTGCTGGAGGACCTGGGCTGGTACGTCGTCGACAACGTGCCGCCCGAACTGATCGCCCGGATGGTCGACCTCGGCCTGGCCGCCGGTTCGCGGATCACCCAACTGGCGGTGGTGATGGATGTCCGCTCCCGCCGGTTCACCGGCGACCTCGATGCGGTGCGCAGGGACCTCGCGGTCCGCAACATCACCCCGCGGGTGCTGTTCATGGAGGCGTCCGACGAGATCCTGGTGCGCCGCTACGAGAACAACCGGCGCAGCCATCCGTTGCAGGGCAACCAGACCCTGGCCGAGGGGATCGCCGCCGAGCGGGCGATGCTGGCCCCGGTGCGGGCGGACGCCGACCTGATCATCGACACCACGACGTTGGCGGTGCCGGCGCTGCGGGGCAGCATCGAGAACGCCTTCGGCGGCGAGACCGTCGCACAGACGGCCGTGACGGTCGAGTCCTTCGGATTCAAGTACGGGCTGCCGATGGACGCCGACATGGTGATGGACGTGCGTTTCCTGCCCAACCCGCACTGGGTGGACGAGCTTCGCCCGCAGACCGGCCAATCGCCGGCGGTGCGGGACTACGTCCTGGCCCAGCCCGGTGCGACGGAATTCCTGCAGACCTACCACCAGTTGCTGAAACTGGTGGCCGCCGGCTATCTGCGCGAGGGGAAGCGGTACATGACGGTGGCGATCGGGTGCACCGGCGGCAAGCATCGCAGTGTCGCGATCGCCGAGGCGCTGGCGGGCCTGCTCACCGAGAACCGGCAACTGTCGGTCCGCGTCCTGCATCGCGATCTGGGGCGGGAATGACCCTGGCACCGGAAGGACCGCTGCGCATCGTCGCCATGGGCGGCGGCCACGGTCTGTACGCGACGTTGTCCGCGGCGCGTCGGCTGACCCCGCATGTGACCGCGGTGGTGACCGTCGCCGACGACGGCGGATCCTCAGGGCGTCTGCGGTCGGAGATCGACATCGTTCCGCCGGGTGATCTTCGAATGGCGTTGGCGGCCTTGGCATCCGACAGTCCGCACGGCAGGTTGTGGGCCACTATCATGCAGCACCGGTTCGGCGGCAGCGGCGCGCTGGCCGGCCATCCGATCGGGAACCTGCTGCTGGCCGGACTCAGCGAGGTGCTCGCCGACCCGGTGGCCGCGCTGGACGAGCTGGGCCGCATCCTCGGCGTCAAGGGCCGGGTGCTGCCGATGTGTCCGCTGGCCCTGCAGATCGAGGCCGACGTCGCCGGCCTGGAGGGCGACCCGAGGATGAGCCGGGTGATCCGCGGTCAGGTCGCGGTGGCCACCACGCCGGGGAAGGTGCGGCGGGTGCGACTGCTGCCCGGTGACCCGCCGGCCACCCGCCAGGCCGTCGACGCGGTGATGAACGCCGACCTGGTGGTGCTCGGCCCGGGGTCCTGGTTCACCAGCGTCATCCCGCACGTCCTGGTGCCCGGCCTGGCCGCCGCGCTGAAGTCGACCACCGCCCGGCGGGCTCTGGTGCTGAACCTGGCCGCCGAACCGGGCGAGACGGCCGGCTTCTCCGCCGAACGTCACCTGCACGTGCTGGCGCAGCACGCGCCCGGGTTCACCGTGCACGACATCGTCGTCGACGCCGCCCGGGTGCCCTCCCAACGGGAGCGGGACCAGTTGCGCCGCACCGCGGCACTGCTGGAAGCGGTGGTTTCGTTCGCCGACGTGTCCCGACCTGGTACACCTTTACATGACCCGGCGAAGCTGGCCGCGGCGCTGGCTGCCGTGCGGTCGCGGGACACCGAGTCCGCGACGACCATCGTGCCGGTGACCGCCCCGCTGTCGCCGTCCCAGGACCCGGGTGGCCGGCTCCGAGACAGACCGAGAGGTGACTAGCTGTGGCGATGACAGCTAATTTGAAGGATGAGCTGAGTCGCCTCGTCGTCAACTCGGTCAGCGCGCGGCGGGCCGAGGTCGCCTCGCTGCTGCGCTTCGCCGGTGGCCTGCACATCGTGGCGGGGCGGGTGGTGGTGGAAGCCGAGGTGGATCTGGGCAGCATCGCCAGACGGCTGCGCAAGGACATCCACGACCTCTACGGCTACAGCTCGGTGGTGCACATGCTTTCCGCCAGCGGACTCCGCAAGGGCACTCGCTACGTGGTGCGGGTCGCCAAGGACGGCGAAGCCCTCGCGCGTCAGACCGGTCTGCTCGACATGCGCGGCCGCCCGGTCCGCGGCCTGCCCGCCCAGGTGGTCGGCGGCAGCGTCGCCGACGCCGAGGCCGCCTGGCGCGGGGCCTTCCTGGCCCACGGCTCGCTCACCGAGCCGGGCCGTTCCTCGGCCCTGGAGGTGAGCTGCCCCGGCCCGGAGGCCGCCCTGGCTCTGGTCGGTGCGGCCCGCCGCCTGGGGGTCAGCGCCAAGGCCCGCGAGGTCCGCGGCATCGACCGGGTGGTGGTCCGCGACGGCGAGGCCATCGGAACCCTGCTCACCCGGATGGGGGCCCAGGACACCCGCCTGGTCTGGGAGGAGCGGCGGGTGCGCCGCGAGGTTCGGGCCAGCGCCAACCGGCTGGCCAACTTCGACGACGCCAACCTGCGGCGCTCGGCCCGCGCCGCGGTGGCGGCGGCCGCCCGGGTGGAACGCGCGCTGGAGATCCTGGCCGACACGGTTCCCGATCACCTGTCCGCGGCCGGGAGGCTTCGGGTCGAACATCGCCAGGCGTCGCTGGAGGAGTTGGGCCGGCTCGCCGATCCGCCGATGACAAAGGACGCCGTCGCGGGACGGATCCGCCGGCTGCTGTCGATGGCCGACCGCAAGGCCAAGCAGGACGGCATACCCGACACCGAGTCGGCTGTGACCCCGGACCTGCTGGACGACGCCTGACCCGCCGCGCGGTCTAACCGGCAGCCGGCTCGGGCATCGGCTGGGAGGACATCGCCCAGCGGATCCCGCCGACCAGCAGGCGGCCGGCGGTCCGGATCGCGGTGTCCTCCACCGGCGGGAAGTAGGGCAGCCGCAGCGGCAGCCGCGCCCACGGCGGCAGCATCGAGACCGCCGTCGCGGCCAGCAGGCCGTAGGGTCCCCGGGCCAGCAGCGGCAGCGGAGGGGTGACGAGCAGGAAGCGGGCCGCGTCGCGGGCCGCCTCCGTGCTGCGCAGCTCCGGGCGGAACGCCGCGATGCGTTCCCGAAGTTCGGCCTCGCTGCGCGGCGGGTCCGGCACCCCCAGCGCGGATGCCACCCGCGCGGTGTCGGCCACGTAGCCGTCGCGACCGGCCTGATCGAGCGGCTTGCCGCCGTAGCGCCGGTGGGCCAGCAGGAAGCTGTCGATTTCGGCGATGTGCACCCACTCCAGCAGGTGCGGATCGTCGGCGCGGTACGGGCGTCCGTCCGGGGCGACGCCGTGTACGCGACGGTGGATGCCCCGCACCTTGTCCACCTCCCGTTGGGCGTCCCGGGCCGTGCCGAAGGTGGTGACGGCCAGGAAGGCGCTGGTGCGCTGCAGCCGTCCCCACGGGTCCCCGCGGTAGTCGGAGTGCTCGGCGACCCCGGCCATCGCCAGCGGGTGCAACGACTGCAGCAGCAGGGCGCGCAGGCCGCCGACGAACATCGAGGCGTCGGCGTGCACTTCCCGGATCGGCCGGTCCGGTGCGAACCAGCGCGGGCCGGGCGCCCCGTGGATCCGCTCCCGCCGTTTCGGTCCGTCCGGGCCGGCCACCGCGGCGAACAGGCCGCGGCCGAGGTGTTCCCGGATTTTGCTCACATCGAGGTCCACCGGCAGCGACAAGGTCATACAACGACGGTACGCCGCTACCGCCGAGCCGTCGTCCGGTTCCCGCGCGACTCGCTGGGCGGCACCACTAGGCTGACGGTCGGCATTGCACCTATGGCGGGACAGACGTGAGGAGACAGACGTGACCATCCGGGTCGGGGTTAACGGTTTCGGCCGCATCGGGCGCAACTTCTACCGGGCACTGTCAACCCAGCAAGCCGAGGGCAAGGCCAAGGACATCGAGATCGTGGCGGTCAACGACCTCACCGACATCGGCACCCTGGCCCATCTGCTGAAGTTCGACTCCATCCTGGGCCGGTTGCCCGAGGAGGTGTCGGTGGAGGGCGACTGCATCGTCATCGGCGGCAGGAAACTCAAGGCCCTGGCGCTCAAGGAGGGTCCGGCGGCGATTCCGTGGGGCGATCTCGGCGTCGACGTCGTCGTCGAGTCCACCGGCATCTTCACCGACGCCCGCGCCCGCGGTCACCTGGAGTCGGGTGCCAGGAAGGTGATCATCTCCGCGCCCGCCAAGGACGAGGACATCACCATCGTGATGGGCGTCAACGACGACAAGTACGACGGCAGCCAGAACGTCATCTCCAATGCGTCGTGCACCACGAACTGCCTCGGGCCGCTTGCGAAAGTCGTCAACGACGAGTTCGGCATCGTGCAGGGCCTGATGACCACGGTCCACGCCTACACCCAGGACCAGAACCTGCAGGACGCCCCGCACAGGGATCTGCGCCGCGCCCGCGCCGCCGCGCTGAACATCGTGCCCACCTCGACCGGTGCGGCCAAGGCCATCGGACTGGTCCTGCCGGAGCTGAAGGGCAAACTGGACGGCTACGCGCTTCGGGTGCCGATCCCCACCGGCTCGGTCACCGATCTGACCGTCGAGTTGAAGAAGGAGGCCGGCGTCGAGGCGATCAATGCCGCACTCAAGGCTGCCGCCGAGGGCAAGATGCGCGGCATCCTGAAGTACTACGACGCGCCGATCGTCTCCAGCGACATCGTCACCGACCCGCACAGCTCGATCTTCGACTCCGGGCTGACCAAGGTCATCGGCAACCAGGCCAAGGTGGTGTCCTGGTACGACAACGAGTGGGGCTACTCCAACCGGATCGTCGACCTGATCGCACTGGTCGGTAAGTCCCTCTAGCGGTGGCGGTCAGGAATCTCGCCGACCTGCTCGGCGAGGGGGTTGAAGGTCGCGGCGTCCTGGTGCGCTGCGACCTCAACGTCCCGCTCGACGAGAACGGCAACGTCACCGACACCGGCCGCATCGACGCCTCGGTGCCCACCCTCAAGGCGCTGTCCGACGCCGGCGCGAAGGTCGTCGTCACCGCACACCTGGGCCGGCCGAAGGGCGGACCCGAACCGGAGTTCTCGCTGGCTCCGGTGGCCAGGGTGCTCGGCGAGAGGTTGGGCCGGCACGTGCAGTTGGCCGGGGACGTGGTGGGCGCCGACGCGCTGGCCAGGGCCGAGGGTTTGACCGACGGCGACGTCCTGCTGCTGGAGAACATCCGCTTCGATCCGCGGGAGACCAGCAAGGACGACGCCGAACGGGGCGCCCTGGCCGCCCGCCTGGCCGAACTGGTCGGCGAGGACGGCGCTTTCGTCTCCGACGGCTTCGGGGTGGTGCACCGCAAGCAGGCCTCGGTCTACGACGTCGCCGCGCTGCTGCCCCGCTACGCGGGCACCCTGGTGGCCGCCGAGGTCAAGGTCCTCGAACAGCTGGCCAGGGCGGGTCAGCGGCCGTACGCGGTGGTGCTCGGCGGCTCGAAGGTCTCCGACAAGCTCGCCGTGATCGAGAACCTGGCGAGCAAGGCCGACAGCCTGATCATCGGCGGCGGTATGTGCTTCACATTCCTTGCCGCACAAGGTATCCCGGTCGGAAAGTCGCTGCTGCAGGAAGAGATGATCGACACCTGCCGGCGGCTGCTGGAGGAGTACGGCGACGTGATCCACCTGCCGGTCGACGTCGTCGTCGCCTCCGAGTTCAAGGCCGACTCGCCGCCGGAAACCGTTGCGGTGAGGGATGTTCCGGCCGACAAGATGGGACTGGACATCGGCCCGGAGTCGGTGCGGAGGTTCACCGCGCTGCTGTCCAATGCCCGAACCATCTTCTGGAACGGGCCGATGGGCGTGTTCGAGTTCCCGGCGTTCTCGGCCGGAACCAAGGGCGTGGCCGAGGCGATCATCGCCGCGACCGCCAAGGGCGCCTTCAGCGTTGTGGGCGGCGGCGATTCCGCCGCGGCCGTCCGTCGTCTCGGCCTGCCCGAGGACGGTTTCTCCCACATCTCCACCGGCGGCGGGGCGTCGCTGGAGTTCCTCGAGGGCAAGACGCTCCCGGGTATCGAAATCCTCAGTTAGGACGAGCATGTCCCGTAAACCGCTGATCGCGGGCAACTGGAAGATGAACCTCAACCACTTCGAGGCCATCGCCCTGGTGCAGAAGATCGCCTTCGCGCTGCCGGAGAAGTACTTCGACAAGGTCGACGTCACCGTCATCCCGCCGTTCACCGACCTGCGCAGTGTGCAGTCACTGGTGGACGGGGACAAACTGCGGCTGACCTACGGCGCCCAGGACCTCTCCCCGCACGACTCCGGCGCCTACACCGGCGACATCAGCGGCGCCTTCCTGGCCAAGCTGGGATGCACCTACGTCCTGGCCGGGCACTCCGAGCGGCGCACCTACCACAACGAGGACGACGCAGGAGTCGCCGCCAAGGCGGCCGCGGCGTTCCGGCACGGGCTCGTCCCCATCGTCTGCATCGGCGAGCGCCTCGAGGTGCGCGAGGCCGGCGACCACGTCGAGCACAACATCGCCCAACTGCGCGGCTCGCTGGCCGGGCTCACCACGGATCAACTGTCCCGGGTGGTCGTCGCCTACGAACCGGTGTGGGCCATCGGCACCGGCCGGGTGGCCGGTGCCGCCGACGCGCAGGAGGTGTGCGGCGCCATCCGCGCGGAACTCGCCGCCCTCGCCTCGCCGCAGGCAGCCGACGGGATCCGGGTGCTCTACGGCGGCTCGATGAACGCCAAGAACGTCGCCGAACTCGTCGCCCAGCCGGATGTCGACGGCGGCCTGGTCGGCGGGGCGTCGCTGGACGGGGAGCAGTTCGCGATCCTGTCGGCGATCGCCGCCGGGGGACCGCTGCCCTAAGGGGGTCCGGTGCCGGGGCCGGTCCGACCCGGTAGGCTGATGGCCATGATGCTCGCCCTGCAGATCACGCTGATCGTCACCAGCGTCCTGGTGGTTTTGCTGGTCCTGCTGCACCGGGCCAAGGGAGGCGGCCTGTCCACGCTGTTCGGCGGTGGCGTTCAGTCCAGCCTGTCCGGGTCGACCGTGGTGGAGAAGAACCTCGACCGGCTGACGCTGTTCGTGACCGGCATCTGGCTGACCTCGATCGTCGGCGTCACCCTGATGATCAAGTACGCGTCCTGATCAAGTTGGTGTCCTAGCACGGGAACCACCGGCACCTCATCCGGAGCCTTCCTGATCATCGAGTAACCGCTCGGCTGCGGGGAGCTCATGAATCCACGAACGTTTGTTCGAAGTAAAGATCGAGAACGAGATCTTTGGATGAACTCGGCTCTGTGGATCCTGCGCGCGGGGATCCTGCGCGCGGGCCTGCCCGCACCGATACTTGTACCCATGACCGACACCTCGCTGGAGCCCGCCTCGCTGGAGCCAATCGGCGCGGTCCACCGGACCCAGGTGGGCCGCGAGGCCACCGAACCGATGCGCGAGGACATCCGGCTGCTCGGGGCCATGCTCGGGGACACCGTCCGCGAGCAGAACGGCGAAGAGGTGTTCGAACTGGTCGAACGCGCCCGGGTGGAGTCCTTCCGGGTGCGACGCTCGGAGATCGACCGGGCGCAACTGGCCGCCATGTTCACGGGTATCGACATCCGTCGGGCCATCCCCGTCATCCGGGCGTTCAGTCATTTCGCGCTGCTGGCCAACGTCGCCGAGGACATCCACCGGGAGCGGCGCCGGGAGATTCACGTAGCCGCCGGCGAGGCCCCGCTGGACAGCACGCTGGCCGCGACCTACCGCAAACTCGACGCGGCGGGTCTTCGCGCCGACGACGTCGCCGGCAAACTGGCCGGTGCGCTGGTGTCTCCGGTCATCACCGCCCACCCCACCGAGACCCGGCGTCGCACCGTGTTCGACACCCAGAACCGCATCACCCGGCTGATGCGGCTGCGGATGCACGGCCGCACCGAGACCGACGACGGCCGCCCGATCGAGTTGGAGTTGCGCCGGCAGGTCCTCACCCTGTGGCAGACCGCGCTGGTCCGGTTGTCCCGATTGAAGGTGGCCGACGAGATCGGGGCGGGCCTGCGCTACTACCCGGCCTCCTTCTTCGAAGTGGTCCCCAAGGTCAACGCCGCCGTGCGCGAGGCGCTGCGCAGCCGCTGGCCGGACGCCGGACTGCTGCGCCGCCCCATCGTGCGTCCGGGATCCTGGATCGGCGGTGACCGGGACGGCAACCCGAACGTGACCGCCGACGTGGTGAGGCTGGCCACCGGTAGTGCCGCCCACACCGCGCTGGCCTATTACTTCGACGAACTCGCCCTGCTCGAGCAGGAACTGTCGATGTCGGCCCGGCTGGTCGCGGTCGACGACGCGCTCTCCGAGTTGGCGTCGGCATGCACCGTCGAGGCGCGGGCCGACGAGCCCTACCGGCGGGCGGTCCGGGTGATCCGCGCCCGGCTGACCGCGACGGCCGCCGAAGTCCTCGACCGGATGCCCGAACACGTCCTCGACGACGGGTTGCCGGCCTACCGGTCGGCGGAGCAGATGCAGTCCGACCTCGCGGTGATCGACGCCTCGCTGCGCAATCACGGCAGCGCGGTGCTCGCCGACGACCGGCTGGCCCGGCTGCGGGATGCCCTGGACGCCTTCGGTTTTCATCTGTGCGGCCTGGACATGCGGCAGAACTCGGAGATGCACGAGCAGGTGGTGACCGAACTGCTGGCCTGGGCCGGGGTGCACCCCGACTATGCCGGACTGTCGGAGCACCAGCGGGTCTCGCTGCTGGTGGGGGAGTTGTCCACTCGTCGGCCGCTGGTGCGTGAGGGCGCCGAGTTGTCGGAACTGGCACGCAAGGAACTCGACGTCGTCGCCGCGGCGGCCGCGGCGGTCCGGGCGCTGGGCGCCGAGGCGGTGCCCACCTACATCATCTCGATGTGCCGGTCGGTGTCGGACATGCTTGAGGCCGCCCTGCTGCTGAAAGAAGCAGGGCTGCTGGATCTTTCGGGGGATGAACCCTACGCTCCGGTGGGCATCGTGCCGCTGTTCGAGACGATCGACGACCTGCAGCACGGTTCGTCGATCCTGCGGGCCGCCCTCGATGTGCCGGTCTACCGCGCCATGGTGGCCGGCCGCGGGAACAGCCAGGAGATCATGCTGGGCTATTCGGACTCCAACAAGGACGGCGGATACCTGGCCGCCAACTGGGCGCTCTACCGCGCCGAACTGGACCTGGTGGAGGCCGCCCGCGACACCGGAATCCGGTTGCGGCTCTTCCACGGCCGCGGCGGGACGATCGGCCGCGGCGGCGGACCGAGCTACGACGCGATCCTGGCCCAGCCGCCCGGGGCGGTCAACGGCTCGCTGCGGCTGACCGAACAGGGTGAGGTGATCGCCGCCAAGTACGCCGAGCCGGGGATCGCCCACCGCAACCTGGAGAGCCTGGTCGCCGCCACCCTGGAGTCCACCCTGCTCGACGTGGAGGGCCTCGGGGACGCCGCCGGGCCCGCCTATCGGGTGCTCGACGATCTGGCCGCCCGCGCCCGGCGCGCGTACGCGGAATTGGTCCACGACACAGCGGGATTCGTCGAATACTTCGAACAGTCCACCCCGGTCGGCGAGATCGGCTCGCTCAACATCGGCAGCCGGCCCACCAGTCGCAAGGCCACCACCTCGATCTCCGACCTGCGTGCCATCCCGTGGGTGCTGGCATGGAGCCAGTGCAGGGTGATGCTGCCCGGCTGGTACGGGACCGGCACCGCCCTGCGGGAGTGGATCGCCGACGGTGACCCCGAGGCGCGGGTGGCGGTGCTGCGGGATCTCTACCGGAGGTGGCCGTTCCTCCGGACGGTGTTGTCCAACATGGCGCAGGTGCTGGCCAAGTCCGATATGGGGCTGGCGGCCCGCTACGCGGAGCTGGTGACCGACGCCGAGTTACGCGACCGGGTCTTCGGGATGATCCGGGCCGAACACGAGCGCACCATCGAGATGCACAGACTGGTGACCGGCCAGGAGGATCTGCTGGCCGACAATCCGGCGCTGGCCCGGTCGGTGTTCAACCGGTTTCCCTACCTGGAACCGCTGAACCATCTGCAGGTGGAACTGCTGCGCCGGTACCGCGGCGGCGAGGACGACGAACTGCTCCGAAGCGGGATCCTGCTGACCATGAGCGGACTGGCGTCGGCCCTGCGCAACAGCGGCTAAGCGGACTTGCCGGGTGATCACTTCCGCTTGACGACGCCGACCACTCCGCGTACGAGCGACTCGGTGGCGGCGACCGGCGCCATGGCCGTCTCGGCGAGGTCGACCAGGCGCTGGACCCGGCCCATCACCCCTTCCAACTGACCGAGGCTGGCGTTGAGCCGGTTCAGTGTCTCGTCGAAGTAGGCCAGCGAGGCTTCCATCGTCATGACCGACTTGTTGAGATTGCCCAGGTTCAGTTCGAGGTCGTCGAGGATGTGGTCCATCTGGTCGACCGTCTCGTCGGCATTGAGGGCGGCCTGCGCCAGCGTTCTGATCCGGTCGGCGGCGCTGCGGGGCCGTTCGTTGTCGTCGTCCATGGCCTCAGTCTGACAGCTTGCCCGCGGCCGCGGCGTCAAGAAGCCAAATCGTCTTCTCGCTGCCGCGCGCGCCGGCCGCCGGCCAGTCGTCGGGGTCGGCGCCGGCCACGGCGGCCGCCACCGCGTCGGCCTTGGCGGCCCCGGACACCACCAGCCACACCTGCCGGGATCGGCGCACCGCCGGCAGGGTCAGGGTGATGCGCTTCGGCGGCGGCTTGGGCGAGTCGGTGACCGCGACCACCATCCGGTCGGCCTCGCGCACCGCGGCGGTGTGCGGGAACAGCGAATTGATGTGACCCTCGCCGCCCATGCCGAGCAGGTGGACGTCGAATGCCGGTGTGGCCTGGCCCCTTTCGGCATCGGTCAAGGCGGCCGTGTCGGCCAGTGTCGCCGCGTAGGCGCGCGCCGCGGCGTCGATGTCCTCGCCGAACTCCCCGTCGCTGGGCGGCATCGGGTGGATATTGGCGGCGGGGATGTCGACACGATCCAGCAGTGCTTCGCGGGCCTGCTTCTCGTTGCGGTCGTCGTCGTCACGGGGGACGAAGCGGTCATCGCCCCAGAACAGATGCACCCGACCCCACTCGACCGGATGGCCGCCTAGCACCTTGAGCAGTCCGATTCCGGTGCCGCCGCCGGTCAGCACCACCATGGCGCGCCCGCGTTCGGTGATGGCCGCCGCGATCGCCCCGGCCAACCGGTCGCCGGCGGCCCGCACCAGCGCCTCGGTGTCCGGGTAGGTGTCGACGCTCACGTCCGGTTCAGCCACCCGCGTAATGGACCTTGTCCAGGGCGCGCAGTGCCTCGTGGTAGACCTCGTCGGGGTCCAGTCGGCGCATGTCCTCGGAGAGGCACTCGCGGGTTTCCCGCCGGGCCAGCGGCAGTTGGGCCTCCGGCCTGCCGGTCCGGCTCAGCGTTGCGGTCGACCCGTCCTGGGGGCGGCTGAGCCGCACCGTCTGGCTGGGTTGCTGCAGTTCGACCATCAGCGGGCCGACTTCCCGGCGCACTGTGCCGTCGATGCGGCTGGCCAGCCAGCCGGCCAGGATGTCGAGGGCCGGTTCCCCCGCCAGTCCGGAGACCACCGCACCGGTGATCGGTTCGTACGGCGGCTGATCCAGCGCGGAGGCCAGCAGTGCGCGCCAGTAGGTGATCCGGCTCCAGGCCAGGTCGGTGTCGCCCGGGGTGTACCCCTTGATCCGGCTGCGCAGCGAGGCCAGCGGATCCTCCGCCCGGGTGGCGTCGGTGATACGGCGAATAGCCAAGCGGCCCAGGGGATCCTGCGCCGGAACATCCGGAGCGGCACCCGGCCACCAGGCCACCACCGGAGTGTCGGGCAGCAGGAACGGCAGCACGACGCTGTCGGCGTGGGCGGCCAGCGGGCCGGCGGTCTTGAGCACGACGACCTCACCGGCTCCGGCGTCGCCGCCCACCCGCAGTTGCGCGTCCAGGCGTGCGTCGGAGGCCAACCGGTCGACCGGGACCACCACGATGATGCGGCAGGGGTGTTCGCGGCTGGCGGCGACCGCGGCGTCGACGGAGTACTCGAGGATCTCCTCGCAGTCCAGTGCGACCACCAGGGTCAGCACCCGGCCCAGGGTGATCGCGCCGCCCTCCTCGCGCAGGGCGGTTATCCGCTTGTTGATCGTGTTGGTGGTGGTGTCGGGAAGATCGACAATCATTGGCTCGTTCCTCGCTCTGCATCGTCGCGGGCGCCGGCGCTCATCGTTAGGGCCTTCTCCATTCCCGGCCCGATCGCTGCAGCATCTCGAACGCGGATTCCGGGCCCCAGGAACCGGACGGGTACGGGTCGGGCTGTCCGTGGGTCGCCCAGTACTCCAACGCGGGGTCGAGGATCTTCCAGGACAGTTCCACCTCTGCGTTGCTCGGGAACAGCGAGGGTTCGCCGAGCAGGACGTCGAGGATCAGCCGCTCGTAGGCCTCGGGGGAGTCCTCCGCGAACGCCGAACCGTAGGAGAAGTCCATGTTCACGTCGCGGACCTCCATGGTGCTGCCGGGCACCTTGGAGCCGAAGCGCAGCGTGATGCCCTCGTCCGGCTGCACCCGGATCACCAGGGCGTTCTGGCCGAGGTCCTCGGTCATCGTCGCGTCGAACGGCAGATGCGGCGGACGCTTGAACTGCAGGGCGATCTCGGTCACCCTGCGCCCCAGGCGTTTTCCGGAGCGCAGGTAGAACGGCACACCGGCCCAGCGGCGGGTGTCGACGTCGAGGGTGATGGCCGCGAAGGTCTCGGTGGTCGAGGTCTTGGAGAAGCCCTCCTCGTCGAGCAGGCCGACCACCTTCTCACCGCCCTGCCAGCCCCCGGCGTACTGACCGCGGGAGGTCGTCTGGTCCAGCGGCCGGGCCAGCCGGGTGGCCGCCAGCACCTTGATCTTCTCCGCGCGCACCTCGTCGGGGTGGAAGCTCACCGGCTCCTCGAGGGCGGTGAGCGCCAGCAGTTGCAGCAGGTGGTTCTGGATGACGTCGCGTGCGGCGCCGATGCCGTCGTAGTACCCGGCCCGCCCGCCCAGGCCGATGTCCTCGGCCATGGTGATCTGCACGCTGTCCACATAGTGGCTGTTCCAGATCGGCTCGAACAGTTCGTTGGCGAAGCGCAGCGCCAGGATGTTCTGCACCGTCTCCTTGCCGAGGTAGTGGTCGATGCGGAACACCGACTTCTCCGGGAAGACGCCGTTGACCACCTTGTTCAGTTCGATGGCGCTGGCCAGGTCGTGGCCGAACGGCTTCTCGATCACCACCCGGCTCCAACGGCCGTCGGTGGGGTTGGCCAGTCCGGAATTCTTGAGTTGCTCGGTCACCACCGGGAACGCGTTCGGTGGAATCGAGAGATAGAAGGCG
The DNA here is from genome assembly GCF_040398885.1 of Mycobacterium sp. Classification (GTDB taxonomy): domain Bacteria; phylum Actinomycetota; class Actinomycetes; order Mycobacteriales; family Mycobacteriaceae; genus Mycobacterium. The sequence continues at coordinate 41,125 of NZ_JBBATF010000003.1, forward strand.
TGGTTACCGCCCGTCCCGCGTTCTACGTCGAGTTTCTCCAGCGTCTCCGCCAGCCGATTGAAGGAGGCCGCGTCGTCGAAGGTGCCCTGGACGAACCGGATCCCCTGGGCCAGCCGGTCCCAGACCTCCTGGCGGAACGGGGTCCGGGCGTGCTCCCTGACCGCGTCGTGGACGATCTCGGCGAAGTCCTGGTGCGCCCAGTCCCGGCGGGCGAAACCGACCAGCGCGAACGACGGTGGCAGCAGACCCCGGTTGGCCAGGTCGTAGATCGCCGGCATCAGCTTCTTGCGGGACAGGTCTCCGGTCACGCCGAAGATGACCACACTGCACGGGCCGGCGATGCGCGGCATCCGCTTGTCACGCTTGTCGCGCAACGGGTTGTGCCAGCCGGACGGTCCGGCCACCGGCGCGGCGTCGGTGTCGAGGCTCATTTCCGGTGCGCGTCCAACTGGCCCTGGGTGGCCTCCAGAAGTTCGTGCCAGGATTTCTCGAACTTGTCCACGCCGTCCTCCTCGAGATGGCGGAAGGCGTCGGCGAGGTCGATGCCGACCGCTTCCAGGTCGTCGAACACCGCCTGTGACTCCGCCGCGGTGCCCTCGATGGTGTTGCCGTGGACGTGGCCGTGGTCGGCAACGGACTCCAGGGTCTTCTCGGGCATGGTGTTCACCGTGTCCGGAGCGACCAGTTCGGTGACGTAGAGGGTGTCGGGGTAGTCCGGGTTCTTCACGCCGGTCGAGGCCCACAGCGGCCGTTGCACCCACGCGCCGGCCTCGGCCAGTGCCGTCCAGCGTCCGCCCGAGCCGAACACCTCCTGGTAGGCGGCGTAGGCCAGTCGGGCGTTGGCCACGCCGGCCTTCCCGCGCAGAGCCAGGGCCTGCGGGGTGCCGATCTTCTCCAGGCGCGCGTCGATGTCGGTGTCCACCCGGGAGACGAAGAACGAAGCCACCGAGTGGATGCCGTTGAGATCGTGGCCTGCGGCCCTGGCCGCCTCCAGGCCGGCCAGGTAGGCATCCATCACCGCGCGGTGCCGTTGGACCGAGAAGATCAGCGTGACGTTCACCGAGATGCCCTCCGCGATCACCGCGGTGATGGCCGGCAGCCCGGCCAGGGTGGCCGGGATCTTGATGAGCAGATTGGGCCGGTCGACGATCTTCCACAGTTCGATCGCCTGCAGGATCGTCTTGTCGGTGTCGTGGGCCAACCGCGGATCGACCTCGATGGACACCCGTCCGTCGACCCCGTTGGACCCGCTCCACTGCGGCCGCAACACGTCACAGGCCTCCCGCACGTCGTCGGTGGTCGCGGTCCGGATGACGGCGTCGACGTCGGCGCCACGCTCGGCCAGTTCGGCCACCTGCGCGTCGTAGGCGGTGCCCTTCGACAGCGCCGCCTGGAAGATCGACGGGTTGGTGGTGACACCGACGATGCTGCGGGTGTCGATGAGTTCCTTGAGGTTTCCCGACCGCAACCGGTCGCGGGACAGGTCGTCGAGCCAGACGGACACGCCCGCCGCGGACAGATCCGCGAGATTCTTGTTCTGGGCCATGGGGATTCCTTACTCGGGGTGGTTAGTTGCCTAGAGCGCGCTCAGCGGCGGCGACGACCGCCTCGGGGGTGAAGCCGAACTCGCGGAACAAGGTCTTGTCGTCGGCCGACTCGCCGAAGCGTTCGATCGAGACGATCTCGCCGGCGTCTCCGGCGTATTTGTGCCAGCACTGCGCGATGCCCGCCTCGACGACGACGCGGGCGGTGGCACCCGGGGGCAGCACGCTGTCCCGGTAGGACTGCGGCTGGGCCTCGAACCACTCCACGCAGGGCATCGACACCACGGCGGCCTTGACGTCCCTGCCGCCCAGGGTCTTGGCGGCCTCGACGGCCAGCTGCACCTCCGAGCCGGTGGCGATGATGATCACGTCGGCGTCGCCCGGGTCGCCGCTGAGCGCGTAGCCGCCGCGCGCGACGCCCTCGCTGCTGGTGCCCTCCAGCACCGGCACGCCCTGCCGGGTCAGGATCAAGCCGGTCGGGCCGTTGCCGCCGGTTCGCTCCAGGATCGCCCGCCAGGCGTGGGCCGTCTCGTTCGGGTCGGCCGGACGCACCACCGACAGCCGGGGGATCGCCCGCAGCGAGGCCAGGTGTTCGACCGGCTGGTGGGTCGGACCGTCCTCGCCCAGGCCGATCGAGTCGTGCGTCCACACGTAGATCGCCGGGATGTTCATCAGCGCGGCCAGCCGGACGGCGCCGCGCATGTAGTCGGCGAACTGCAGGAACGTGCCGCCGTAGGCGCGGGTCGGTCCGTGCAGCACGATCCCGGACAGGATCGCGCCCATGGCGTGTTCCCGGATCCCGAAGTGCAGCGTGCGTCCGTACCAGTCGGCGGTCCAGTCCTCGGTCGAGATCGAGGGCGGCCCAAAGGATTTCGCGCCCTTCATGGTGGTGTTGTTGCTTCCGGCCAGGTCGGCCGAACCGCCCCACAACTCGGGCAGCACCGGCCCCACCGCCGACAGGACGTCGCCGGAGGCGGCCCGGGTGGCCACCGCCTTGGAGCCGGGCTCCCAGTACGGCAGCGCGGACTCCCAGCCGTCGGGCAGCCGGCCGGCCAACAGCCGGTCCAGCAGCGCCTTGCGTTCGGGCTCGCGCCCGGCCCATGCGTCGAAGTCGGACTGCCAGGCCGCATGGGCGGCGCGGCCGCGGTCGAGAAGCCTGCGGGTGTGGGCGATCACCTCGTCGGTGACCTCGAAGCTCTTGTCGGGGTCGAAGCCGAGCACCTTCTTGGTGGCGGCCACCTCCTCGGCGCCCAGCGCCGAGCCGTGCACGCCGCCGGTGTTCATCTTGGTGGGCGCGGGGTAGCCGATGATGGTGCGCAGGGCGATGAACGACGGCTTGTCGGTGACGGCCTTGGCCCGCTCGATGGCCTCCTCGATGCCGGCGACGTTCTCGCCGCCCTCGACCACCTGGACGTGCCAGCCGTAGGCCGCGTAGCGGGCCGGGGTGTCCTCGGTGAAGGCGATGTTGGTGTCGTGCTCGATGGAGATCTCGTTGTCGTCCCAGATCACGATGAGGTTGCCCAGCTGCTGGGTGCCCGCCAGCGAGCAGGCCTCGCCGGTGACGCCCTCCTCCATGTCCCCGTCCGAGGCGATCACATAGATGTAGTGGTCGAACGGGCTGGCGCCGGGCGCGGCGTCGGGGTCGAACAGCCCGCGCTCGTAGCGGGAGGCCATCGCCATGCCGACCGCCGATGCCAGGCCCTGGCCCAACGGCCCGGTGGTGATCTCCACGCCCCTGGTGTGGCCGAACTCCGGGTGGCCCGGGGTCTTGGAACCCCAGGTGCGCAGCGCCTCGATGTCGGAGAGCTCCAGGCCGAACCCGCCGAGATACAGCTGCAGGTACAGCGTCAGGCTGGAGTGCCCGCAGGACAGTACGAAGCGGTCCCGGCCCAGCCAGGCGGTGTCGTTGGGATCGTGCCGCATCACCCGCTGGAACAGGGTGTAGGCCACCGGCGCCAGGCTCATCGCGGTGCCGGGGTGGCCGTTGCCGACCTTCTGCACGGCGTCGGCGGCGAGCACCCGGACCGTGTCGACCGCGCGGGAGTCCAGATCGGTCCAGTCGCCGGGGTGGTGTGGCTGGGTCAGGGCGGAAATCTCTTCGAGCGTGGTCAACGCAGTCACTCCTGGCGAGGTCGAATCAGACGGCAACCCGGTACTGCTGCACACCCTAGTGGGGGAATCCGCCCGGCAGTACCGAATCGCCGTCGTCGCGGTCTACCATCCTCGGTAGTAGACGGTGGGCGGCGATGCGCCGCCGTGAAGGAGTTGGCCACGTGAGGATTCGCGACACCCGCCTCGTCGGCGAGAGCGACGCCGCCGCGCGCGGCCGGATCCGAACCAGCCTGCTGGGCTACCTGGCGCTGACCAAGCCCCGCGTCATCGAGTTGTTGCTGGTCACCACGATCCCGGCCATGCTGCTGGCCGACCGCGGCCACGTCGATCCGGTCCTCATCCTCAACACGCTGTTCGGCGGGATGCTGGCCGCCGGCGGCGCCAACACGCTGAACTGCGTGGCCGACGCCGACATCGACAGGGTCATGAAGCGCACCGAGCGCCGGCCGCTGGCCCGCGCGGTGGTGCCGCGCAGCCACGCCTTCGGGTTCGGTCTGGCACTGTCGGTCGGATCGTTCTTCTGGCTGTGGTGGACCACCAATCTGCTCTCGGCACACCTGGCCGCGGCGACCATCGCGTTCTACGTGCTGGTCTACACCCTGCTGCTCAAGCGCCGCACGCCGCAGAACGTGGTGTGGGGCGGCGCGGCCGGCTGCATGCCGGTGATGATCGGCTGGT
>NZ_JBBATF010000004.1:0-45190 GCF_040398885.1 Mycobacterium sp.
GGAGAAGTCTTGAGGGAATGCCGTAGGACCCGGGTTCGATTCCCGGCAGCTCCACTTCAGACGGGCCAGGCCGAAAGGCCTGGCCCGTCTTGTTTCCGGCCGGCCCGGCCGGCCCCGCCGTATCCTTGCCGGCCCCCGGCCCGGGTCCGCATACCGCCAACCGGTCCCATCGGCGTGACCTGCGCGTTAATGTCTTTGTGCGCCGAGTTTCGCCGGCGTCGCCCGAGGGGAGGCTTTGGTGGGTTCACGCCTGTTCGCGCGTCGCAGACCGGGGGCCGTCCTGGTTTGTCTGCTGATGATGGTTTCGGCGCTGCTGGGGACCCCGCCGGCGCCGGCCGACCCGGCCCAGGGCGCCCACATCACCGAGATCAGGCCCGTGACCGACCGCTGGGACAAGGTGTCGGTGTTCTCCCCGGCGATGAACAAGGTGATCGTCAACGACGTCTACAAGGCTCCCGGCGGCGGGGCGCCGACGCTGTATCTGCTGCCCGGCATCGACGGCGGGGACAACCTCGACCCGGGGGCCAGCTTCGCCCCGGGCACCAAGAGCTGGTTCGGGATGACCGACATCCAGGGCTTCTTCGCCGACAAGTACGTCAACGTCGTCTCCCCGCTGGGTGGGCAGTTCAGTTGGTGGACCGACTGGATCGCCGACCCCGCCAAGCAGTACCAGACCTACATGACCCGCGAGTTGCCACCGCTGATCAACGCCACCTACAACGCCAACGGCCGCAACGCCGTCGGTGGGCTCTCCAGCACCGGGGGCACCGCGATCGACTACGCCGTGCAGGCGCCCGGGCTGTTCCAGGCGGTGGCGTCCTACAGCGGGTTCCCCGCCAGTTCGGACCCGCAGGCGGCCCAGCAGATCGGGATCACGCTGATGTCCGGCGGCGCCAGCGCCGAGGCCATGTGGGGCCCGCAGGGCGGCCCGCTGTGGATCGCCCACGACCCGTCGAAGAATGTCGAGAAGCTGCGCGGGGTCGCGGTCTACGCCGCAGCCTCCGCCGGCGGCCAGGGGGCGGTCGACCGACTGCCGCCCGGATTCGGTAACAACTTCGCCGGCGGGTTCATCGAAGGCATCGTCGCGGAGAACACCAAGCGGTTTGCCGATGCGGCACGGGCAGCCGGTGTTCCGGTCAATTACGTTGTGCGTCCCGAAGGTACGCACACCTGGGGTCTGTTCGAGTCCGAGATGCAGGAGTCCTGGTTCACCACCATCGGGCCGGCTCTGGGGGCCGCCTAGCACTTTCCGGTCGGCGCGGTGCGGGGGTGTGCCGCACGCCCCGGTCCCCCCGGGGTCGCTCGACCGCGACATGCGGCCCAGCCACCGCCAGCCCGGCCGCCCACGCGACCACACCGAACCGAACACCGGGATGAACCGCCATCGAACGCCCCTGCCACCCGAAGTAACGGCGAGCGACGTTACTCCCGGGTCATCGGCTCCTGAAAGGTGTTTCGACGAAATTCAGCCCGGCAGCTTCACCCTGTGGCGCGTCGAACGTCGGCCGTCGCGTCGATGTCGGCTGTCGCCGACCCGTTCAACGCCGTCACGATGCAGTGGGCCTCGCCGACCAGATCTGCTACCCGGCCGAGCTGCCCTTCGTGATCATCGGGGTGCTCGCGTATCAACTGGCGCAGCATCCCCCTGGTCTGATTCAGCCGCATACCGGTGATCGCCAGCGCCAACTTGGTATCCACTGATCTCCCCTTCCCCCCGGAAACCCTCCCCTGAGATCGACACGAACGCTCAAGCGGACGCGATCCTGCCTGAGTACCGATTGCCGTTTTGCGGCGATTTATGCCGCACCTCCGACAAAACCAGAAAACTCCCCGTTTGTCTCGGCGGAGACCTCGGGCCGGATTCGGCTGCTCTAAGGTGGCGTGATGGCTCGGCGCGCGGGCGACATCCGGCGAGTCGACCCTGGGTGCCCGCCGCCGACACCGTTCACCGACGCCGTCGCCGCCGTTCGCTCGGGCGCGACGGACTTCGCCGGGGCCGCCGCCGGCCTGCTGGAGAAGCTGACCGACGGCGAGTTGCTGTGGATCCTCGACGGCGACCGGTCGATTCGCGAGACCCTCCGCCGGGCCGGCCGGCCGTTCGCGGTGCCGGTCGTCACGGCCGGGCGGATCGACCGTGTCGGGATTCCCGGTGTGCGATTCACCGACGGCCCCCGCGGCGTGACCGTCGGCGAGGCGACCAGTTTCCCGGTGGCCATCGCCCGCGCCGCGACCTGGGATGTCGACATCGAACGGCGCGTCGCGGCGGCCATCGGGAAGGAGGCGCGGGCGATCGGGGCGAACTTCTGGGGCGGGCTGTGCGTCAACGTCGCACCGTCGCCGGGATGGGGAAGAGCCCAGGAGTCCTACGGCGAGGACCCGCATCTGATCGGCGAAATGGGCGCCGCGGCGGTCGAGGGCGCCCGGCCGTGGGTGATCACCAGCGTCAAGCACTTCGCGCTCAACTCGATGGAAGAGGCCAGGTTCCGTGTCGACGTCCGGGTATCCGACGACGTCCTGCACGAGCGGTATCTGCCGCACTTCCGCCGCGCCGTCGACGCCGGGGTCGACTCGGTGATGAGTGCCTACAACTCCGTCAACGGCCAGTGGGCCGGACAGAACCGCACCCTGCTGACCGACATCCTGCGCGGGCACTGGGGTTTCACCGGCTTCGTCCACACCGACTGGATCTGGGGACTGCGCGACCCGGTCGACTCGGTGTCGGCCGGCCAGGACCTGGAGATGCCGTTCCGTCAGCAGCGCGCCGCAACACTCCCGGCGGCGCTGCGGTCCGGAAGTCTCTCTCGCACCGACGTTCTCGCCGCGGCCCGCCGCCTGGTGGAGACCCAGATCCGCTTCGCGGTGCGCGCCGAGCCCACCCCGCCGTGCGAGGTGGTCGCCGGTCCTGAGCACCGCGCGCTGGCCCGTGAGGTCGCCCACCGCTCGATGGTCCTGCTGCGCAACGAGAAGCTGTTGCCTCTCACCGATCGGAACCGCGGGCGCGTGGCCGTCCTGGGCCGGCTTGCCGATCAGCCGAACCTGGGTGACACCGGATCCTCCAACGCCACGCCGCCCGCGACCGTCTCGGTTCTGGAGGGCTTGCGGGAACGCCTCGGCGACCACGTGGTGAGCGCCGTCGCCGACGTCGGCCTCGCGCGCGGCGCCGATGTCGCCGTCGTGGTCGCCGGTCTTACCCCGGCGGACGAGGGCGAGTCGCTGGTGGCCCTCGACAGCGCTGCGCTGAGGTTGCTCGGCGGCCCGATGAGGTGGGCGCCCGTGGCTGAAATCGCCAGTGCCGCATCGCGAATCGCCCAGCGCTGGAAGCCCTTCGGTGGCGACCGGCGCGAGCTGGGTCTCAGCGCCGAGGACGTCGCGCTCATCAGAGCGGTCGCGGCGGTGAACCCGCGGACCGTCGTCGTCGTCATCGGGGGCGGGACGATCATCGTCGACCCCTGGGTCCGCGAGGTCGCCGCAGTTCTGATGGCGTGGTACCCGGGCATGGAAGGCGGCCACGCGATCGCCGATGTGCTCCTGGGCGACGCGGAGCCCGCGGGACGGATGCCGGTGGCCGTCCCGCGGGAGCAATCCCATGTGCCGCAATTAGATTGGCGGGCCAATTCGGTCACTTACGGCCGCTGGTGGGGCCAGCGCAAACTGGACCACGACGGGGTGGTCGCGGCCTATCCGCTGGGTTTCGGCCTCGGCTACACCACCTTCGCCGTCACGGATCTGATCGTGGGGCCCGTCGTCGGGGAGGCGTTCGGGGTTTCGGTGCGGGTGACCAACACCGGCGGGCGCGACGGCCGGCATGTGGTGCAGGTGTATGCGGTCCGGACGCTCGATCAGCGACCGGTGCGCCATCTGGTCGGGTTCGCAACGGTCCCGGTCGCGGCCGGGGAGGCGGTGCCGGTGACCGTGACCTGCTCGACCCGGCCGCTGCAGCGCTGGGCCCCGGGAGGATTCGTCCTCGACGCCGGTGCGGTGACCGTCGAGGCGGGAAGCTACTGCGGCGACCCGGATGCCGCGCGCGCACGAACGCGACTGTGAGGAGTCCCACCCAGTCCGGCCCCGGCGCGAGCAGACGTTGAATTCCACGAAACGCCGACGGGCCGGGGCAGTTTACGTCTGCTCGCCGACGGGGGCGGCCATTGCATACCATCGGTCGGCACGCGGGCTTGGCGCCCGCCACCGACCGAAGGGCCCCGATGAGTTTCAGGAAGATCGCTGCGGCGCTGGCCGTCGCATTGCTGGCCGCAGGCTGCACGCCGCCGTCCGCGACGAACAAACCGGTACCCGGGGCATCCCGGGCCGTGGTCATCGTCTCCGGCGGCGGGGCGACGACTCCGTTCACCACGCCGACGCAGGCCTGCGCCAGCGGGGACGGGTTCCTTTCGGCCGGTAACAGCGCGACCGCTCTGCGCGACCACCTGCTCAACGAGGGCAAGCAGGTCTACACCGCCCCGGCGATGGCCGGCTGGGGGACCGTCGCCGAACCCGACGCGAAATCGTTCGGGCCGTTCGCCGGGTGCCCGACGGTGCTGCCCGAGGAGATGACCATCATGGCCACCGGTGACATCAACGCCGGCGGCGAACGGCTGGCCCGCTTCCTCGGACACCTGTACAGCCACTACGGGGTCACCGACGTCGATCTGGTCGGGCACTCCAACGGCGGGTTGTGGAGTCGAGCCGCGATCTGGGTGCTCAAGCACACCGGCTCGCCGATGAAGGTGCGCAGCCTGACCACGCTGGGCACCCCGCACGAAGGGTCGGTTCCCGGCCGGTTCACCTGGAAGGAGATCGGGATCGAGGCCTGTAAGGGCGACGCCTTCTGCGAGGCGTTCAACAAGTCGTGGGTGCCCTACGCCGAGAAGGGCGACAGGGGCATCAACCGCGAGAACACCATCGGCTACCTCAACGGGCCGGACGGTTGGAACGCCGCGCAAGGCGATGCCCTGCAGGGCATTCCGGTGACCCTGATCGGCGGCACCTACTTCGACAAACCCGGCGGCGACCCGACGGTCTGGCCCTACGACGGAATCACCTCCAAGACCAGCGCCTGGGCGGCCTCGCTGCCGGATTCGGTGATCCCGCACCGCACCTGCTGGTCGGCGCCGTTGACCCACAGCATCTTCGTCTCCGACTTCGCCAAGCTGGACTGGTCCACCGCGATGACATGGAATACCGATGCGCTGCAACGGGTGAACAAGGCGATCGAGGACAGCGACACCGCACTCGGCCAACCGAACCGGCAGGGCTGCTGAGTTTCGTTCCCCCGTCCGGACGGCTCGCCGGGCGCTGCGGATCTGAAATCCGAACGTTACCGGTTCATGCTCGTTCCCGTTGGCCTGCCGTGACACCGTCGACCCGTGGTCACACCCGAATGGAAGAAGACCGACGGCCGGCTGGCCGCCCGTTGCGCAGCGGTCGCCTCCCTCGGGGCGGGGGTGATCCACTCCGCCGCCGCCCCGGCGCACTGGCGGGACTGGCTACTCTCCGGACTGTTCTTCGCCGCAGTCGCGATCGTCCAGCTGACCTGGACCTTTTTCGCCTGGTCCCGACCGACGGTTCTGGTGCTGGCCACCGGGATCGTGGTCAATCTCGGACTGATCGCGTTGTGGGTCACCTCGCACACCACCGGGGCGCCGTTCGGGCCGAACGCCGGTCAGCCCGAAGCGGTCGAGCCCGCCGGAATCTGCGTGCAACTGCTCCAGTGCTACGTCGTCATGGGGGCGGCTTGGGCGTGGTTCCGGGGCTATCGGGCCGAGGAGGTGTCCGGCTTCAACCGCGCGATGGTGCTGCTCGGCGCCAACGCCGTGATGATCGGTGCGGTCGCCGTGGGACTGACGTCCAGCCTCGTCGGCCATCGGCACCACCATGGGGGACCGGCTGTCATGCAGGCCGAAACACCCGCTGCGATCCCGACGTCCGGGCCGTCTTCCAGCCCGCCACCCGAACAGGGTCTGCCGGTAACCGATATGGGACTGGACACCGGCGCTGCGGTGGAGCCGACGCCGGTCACGCCTTCGCCCGACGGTCACCAACACCACCACGACTAGCGCGGGCGCGGGGCCGGTCGACGCCGGCGACCCACAGCCTATTCTACGAACCTTCACAGGACGGCTTGCGATGTTCTGATTCAAGTCGGGCAAGCTTGGGGGAGAACGCCGTACGACGAAGGGGATGAACGTGAACGTGATCAAGTCGAGGACAGTGATTACCGGGGTGGCCGCGCTGGCGGCGGTGGCCGCAATCGCGGGGTGTGGCAACACCGCCACCAAGGAGGCGACGTCCACGTCCGCGTCCGCGCCGACCTCGGTATCTGGGGCGACTCAGACGCCGACGTCCGCACAGGCGGCGGCGCATAACCACGCGGACATGATGTTCGCGCACATGATGATCCCGCATCACCGGCAGGCGATCGAGATGAGCGACATCATCCTCGCCAAGCAGGGCATCGACCCGAGGGTGGTCGATCTGGCCGAGCAGATCAAGGCCGCCCAGGGGCCGGAGATCGAGCAGATGCAGGGCTGGCTTAAGCAGTGGGGCATGGACATGGGCGACATGCCCGGCCACGGCGGTATGGGCGACATGCCCGGCCACGGCGGTATGGGCGACATGCCGAGCGGTTCGATGATGCCCGGGATGGGCGACATGGCCGGAATGGACGGCATGTTGTCGCCGGCCGAGATGGACGCGCTGAAGAACGCCGGGGGTGTCCAGGCCGCCAAGCTGTTCCTGACCGGGATGATCAAGCACCACCAGGGCGCGATCACCATGGGGCAGGACGAGATCAAGAACGGCCAGTTCCCCGACGCCGTCGCGCTGGCCAAGGCGATCGTCGAAAGCCAGCAGAAGGAGATCGACACCATGAACCAGATCCTCGGCTCGCTGTAGCGGCCGTGCCCCCCGACGCCGAGACGACGCGGCAGTGCCCGGCCTGCCGTGGGCAGGTGCCGGGCGGGGCGTTCTGCGGCGCCTGCGGCGCCGATCTCGACGCGGGTGTGAACGTCCGGACCGCGTTGCTGCGGCCCGGGGTATTCGCCGCCGCACCACCCCAGCCGCTGTTCGCGCCGGAGATGACCGGTTCGTTGTTCCCGCGACTGGCCAAGCCGGCCCGATTGCCCTTCCAGGTGGCGCTCATCCTGTTGCTGCTGTCGATGCTCGTGCTGTCGGTACTGGGGGCCAACGGGCCGCACGGGGCGGTCTTGATCCTGGGCGGTCCCCTGCTGTTCGTGATCTACATGTGGCAGTCGGACGACTTCCGGGACATCTCCGGGCGCGCGCTGATCATCACCGCGGTGACCGGCGCCGGCCTGGCGGTGCCGTACTGGCTCGTCACCGGGCGACTGCTGGCGGGCACGTACGGGGTCTCCACGGCCGCCGGCATGGCCATTCAGAACATCTTCGAGGGCCTGGCGCTGACCATCACCCTCGGGGGGGCGTTGGTCATGGTGCTTCCCCCCGTCCTGGTCCGGTTGTTGCGCGTGCCGGTGCGCGAGACCCTCGACGGATACGTCATCGGGGCCTTCGGTGCCCTTTGCTACATGGCGGCGTCGTCGCTGACCTGGATGCTGCCGCAGATCTTCGCGGGCCTGCTCGATTCGCAGAGCCCGTGGCGGATGTTCGCCGACGCGGTGACCTACGGAATCATCGACCCCCTGTGTTCGACGGCACTGGGCGGACTGGTCGGCATGGCCCTGTGGTTCCGGCCGCGCGGCGACCACGCCCCCCGCGCCCGGCGGGCCCTGAACACCTGCATGGCGATCACCGCGGTGCTGTACGTGTCGGTGTGGGTGGTCGACGCGCAGTCGTTCCCGGACGTCGTACAAGTTGCGGTCAACCTGGTGTTGGCCGTGTTGGCCTTGATCACGTTGCGTGCCGCGATCCAGATCGTGTTGCTGCACGAGACGCCCGGTCCGACTACCGGCAGGCCGATTCTGTGTGTGCACTGCGAGAAGGTGGTGCCGGACACGCCGTTCTGCGTGTCCTGCGGGGCTTCGAGGAAGGCGTCCTCGCGGTCCTCGCGGCGCCTGCGCCGGGAGTCGCCGCCAGTCCCGGAAGTCGCATAGTGCGACTTGAGGTTTATACTCGAGGCGAGTTCAACCAACAGAAAGTTTGGGGAATCATGTCCTCTTCCCGCGTGATCCGTCAGATCGCACTGGTGGCCGGCGCCGCCGCCATCCTCGGGTCGGGCGCCCTGACCGCCTGCGCCAAGGAGAAGCCGGCCGAGACCAAGCCGTCGAGCAGTGCGCCCGCCGTCTCGCCCACCGAGAAGGCCAACGTCGGCTCCTTCGCGCCGTCGGTCACCGCCCGTCCCGCGCCCACCGCGCTGCCGGGCAACGTCATCTCCGGTAACTGATCAGGGCGGCATGGCCCGCTCCGCATTCAGCGGGGTGGGTCGCCGCGCCAACTGAAACTATCGACGTACCTCCCCATGTCGATGGCGACCTCGGTGTTGGCCGCCGAGGGCGGTCCCGGACCGAATTGCGGGGAGAACCGCCGGAACGGCCCCTCGGCCAGGGCCACCAGGGCCAGGCCGTTCTTGACCGCCGCGATGACAATCAGCCGCTGGTCGTTGCGGTTTGACAACCCGGGCGTTTGGAAGTCCGCGACGACACCGTATCCGGCTTCGTAACCGACTGTGGCGTTGGGCAATTCGTAGGCGATCCGCGCGATCGGGAACTGAACCGCCAGTATCTGCTCGACGACCGCGCGGGCGTCGCGGTCGTTCGCGGTCAGGCCGAACAGGCGCAGTACGCCACCGTCGCCGGTGGTGAGTCGTGCGGTCACACCGTCCTGCCCGGTGGTGACCTGATACTTACCGCCGGGCGGGGGATGGGCCACCGAGAACTCCCCACTCGTAGCGGTGAACCGCGGAAGTGATTCCACCGGAACCGAATTCGGCGGCGCGCCACAGTCGGGCGGGCAGGCGTAGATGGATTCGTTGGCAACAGCCCTGTCCCAGAGGGTGACGGTGACGGCCGCGATCCCCAAGACCAGTGCCAGGACTCCCAGGGTGGCCAGATAGCGCGGCCGAGCGGCCCCCGCGGCCGTATAGCGTTCCCGCGGCACCGCCACACCGTCGAATGTCCCCGTTCTCATGAGCCGGCCCTGACCAGCATGATGTTCTTCACCAGATTCTCGACGTTGGGGGTGCCCAGGCCGGTGACCATGTCGTAGCCGTTCGTGCTGGAACGGGTGATGGCATTGCCGCCCAACCGGATGTCGCGGAACCCCGGGAACACCGACGATGCGGCCACCCGGTAGAGAATCGGATTCAACCGGCCCAGTGGCTCGGCGCCGCGGGCGACCAGCCTCTGGTTCATCAGCGCCGCCAGCCCGGCCCAGATCGGCGCGGCCTGGGAGGTTCCGCCTCCGACAAGCACCTGCTGGTTGAAGACCACCCGAACCCCGGTGAAGGGGTCGGCCACCGCGGAGACATCGGGCACCAGTCGCCGGTCGGGCAACGATCCGGCGGCGGCTACGGTCTGCCACACGGGTCGCGGGAACAGCGCCGACGCCCCGCCGGCCGTCCCCTGCGTGAGCGGGACGTCGTACCAGGCCTGCTCGTCCAGCCAGACCCCTTCGGCGTCGGTGGACAACTTGGTCCCGCCGACGGAGGTCATCTCCGGTAGCGAGGCCACCGCGTCGACCCCGATGTCATCGGCGTTGGGCGGATCCGACCACCTGAGCCCGCCTTTGCATTCCAGGCCGGCGAGGTTGCCGCTGGCGTCGAACGCGGTGGTGCCGTTGCGCACTGCTGCCGCCAGTGCGGCGCGCACCGGGGCGAGGTCCGCGCCGGTGAACATCCGGTCGCATCCCCAGCCGATGGAAAGGCTCCAGATCGCCGCGGGGAACTGCCGATCGACCGACTCCATCAGCCGGCCTAGTTTCTCGAAGGCTCCGCCGCCCTCGTTGTCGACGGTAGTGCGGGCATTGACCAGAACGAGTTTCGCGTCGGGCGCGATGGCGTGAATCACCTGCAGGTTCATGTTCGCCTCGCCGCTGCGGCGATCCGGCATGCCGCCGACCACCTGCGGCGCGAACCGCGGCAGGCCGAACATGTCGGCGAAGGTGTCCATGTCCTGCTGCAGGAAGCCGTCGAAGGCGAACACCACCACCGTTTGGCCCTTGCCGGTGATGCCGTCCTTCACCAAAGGCGTTGCGTTGTAGGCCTGCAACAGCTGAGCGGGTAGCAGTCCGCCGTCGGGTACATCGCGCGGCGGCATGGGCATCGACTCCCGGGTGGGAACGTGTCCCAGGATCCGGCCCAGCCCGGTGACCTCGGCGCCGGCCTGCCGAGGGACGCCGGGCTGTTGGGGCGAGGCGTAGAAGACGCGGTCTTTGATCCGGTAGTCGCGCACCGCGACTCCGAACGCGGCGGAGACGGCGGCCGGGGGGCCCTCGATCACCGCCCAATCGTCGCCGTCGCGCCACCGCACCGACAGGCCGCGGGTGCGGGCCCAGGCCGCGAACCGGACGGGTTCGGCCGGACGGCGCAGGGCGGCCGTCATCTGCACACGGTCGAAACGGGCCGGGCCCAGGTCGGTGGACTCGGCGAGCATGCGGGCATAGGGGCCGCCTATGACGTCGGCGCGCACGGGCCCGGTGGGCCCCTCGGCGCGGGACAGGGCCGACACGGCCAGGGTCACCACCGCAGCCGCCGCGGCCAGGCCACGTCTGGTCATTCCACCGATCTAAGCGGATTGCGCGCGGCCATACTGGTGCAGTGCCTGATCGCATGCCTGATCGCAACGTCCTGGGCGGCCCCCTTCATGAATGCGGCACCGACCCGCTCACCGGTTTCCACCGCGACGGGTGCTGCTCGACCGGCCCGGAGGACCGCGGCCTGCACACCATCTGTGCGGTGGTCACCGCGCAGTTCCTGGAGCATCAGCGCTCCATCGGAAACGACCTCTCAACACCGTTGCCGCAGTACCGATTCCCCGGCCTGGCGCCCGGGGACCGGTGGTGTGTGACCGCACGTAACTGGCTGCGGGCGCACCAGGACGGGTGCGCGGCGCCGGTGGTGCTGGCGGCCACCCACGAGCGCACCCTCGACGTCGTGCCACTGGAGGTGCTCCGGGAGTACGCGGTCGACGTGCCCGACGACCTCGCCGGGTTGTGAGACGGGTCAGCCCGCCATGCCCGGCGGCGCCGAGCGCTACTATATGCGTATGCATGCAGATAAGCAGGTTTGCCGGCGCCGGCTCGACGACGACCAGGTCGGCCTGATCGTCGAGGTGTTCCGGATGCTCTCGGACGCCACCCGGGTGCGGTTGTTGTGGGCCCTGGCGGATCGCGAACTGTCGGTCAGCGATCTCGCGGAGACGGTCGCCAAGCCCGGGCCTGCAGTGTCGCAGCACCTGGCCAAGCTGCGGATGGCGCGTCTGGTTCGCACCCGTCGGGAGGGCACCACCATCTTCTACAGCCTGGAGAACGACCACGTGCGCCAACTGGTGACCGACGCGGTGTACAACGCCGAACACGCCGGGCCGGGCATCCCGGGCCATCACCGCGGCGAGCACGAACTGGCGCGACTGCACGGCGAGCATCGAGAGGCCGGGGCCGGATGAGCGAGCACCGCCACGGCCACCGCAACGGCCATCACCATGGCGGCGGCTTCCTCACCCCGCACAGCCACGACCACGCCGACAGCGTCGACGACGCACTGGAGCACAGCGCGCTGGGAGTTCGCGCGGTCAAGGTCAGCCTGGTCGCCCTGGTGCTCACCGCGCTGTTCCAACTGGTCGTCGTCGCGATGTCGGGATCGGTGGCGCTGGCCGCCGACACCGTCCACAACTTCTCCGACGCCCTGACCGCCATCCCGCTGTGGATCGCCTTCGTTCTGGGCAGACGGGCGGCCACCAAGCGCTACACCTACGGCCTGGGCCGGATGGAGGATCTCGCCGGGCTGTTCGTCGTGATGATGATCGCGCTGTCAGCGGTCGTCGCCGGGTGTCAAGCCGTTCGCCGTCTCGTTCACCCGATCGCCGTCGACCATCTCGGGTGGGTCGCCGTCGCCGGGGTGATCGGTTTCCTCGGCAACGAACTGGTGGCGCTCTACCGGATCCGGGTGGGCCGGCAGATCGGCTCGGCGGCGCTGGTGGCTGACGGATTGCATGCCCGCACAGACGGTTTCACCTCGCTGGCGGTGGTCCTCGGCGCTCTCGGGGTCTGGCTTGGCTTTCCGCTGGCCGACCCGATCGTCGGGTTACTCATCACCGCGGCGATCCTGGTCGTGCTGCGCACCGCCGCGCGCGATGTGCTCTCCCGCCTACTCGACGGCGTCGACCCGCATCTGGTGGAATCCGCCGAAGACGCACTGGCGGCCGAACCGGGCGTGCGCGCGGTGCGCCGACTGAGGATGCGCTGGATCGGCCATCGCCTGCACGCCGACGCCGAACTCGACATCGACCCCGACATCAGCCTCGGCGAGGCCCACGCGTTGGCACACAGGGCCGAACACAGTCTCACCCACGCCGTGCCGAAGCTGTCCTCGGCGTTGATCCACGCCTACCCGGCCCCCCGGTGGCACGGTTCTAACCCCGCGCCGAGCCCTCGAGTGCCTGGCCCTGGGCGCCCTGCAGGAGGCAGATGACGGTGCTGGGCAACGGGTTGTTCGCGGTGCGGTCCTGATCGGAGTCGATCAGATAGGACACGGTGAACGGGCTTCCGGCCGAAGCGCGGCCGGTGTACTGCAGCAACCCGGCCTCGCACTGGGCGTTGGCGGTGCCTTCCAGCGCGGCGTCGACCGGGATCGGCGCGCGCAGGAACGTCTCGGCCAGATGCGGTTGCGAGCAGTCGACCAGCGTGACCGTGACCACCGCCGGGTCGCTCGACGGGAGTTCGGCCAGACAGTCCCCGGGCTGCAGTTCTATCCACTTCACGGTGCGCGGTGGCTGCGTGGGCGCCGGGGTCGGGGCGGCCGACGTGCTGCCGGACTGTGCGGATGCCGGGTTCTGGGCCGACGGCGACGCCCCGGTGTCGGCCGGCTTCGTCGCGGCGCAACCGGCCGTCCAGGCGGTCGCCAGCGCGACGGTGAGACCGGCCGCGATTCGCTGCACACCCATGATGTCCGCACTCAACCTTTCTGCCGCCTCGGCGATCGCGGATTCCTTTATAGCCCGTCGCTCATTCCTCCATCTCGCGCATGCAGCCCCCTTCGCCTGATTCGAAAGTGCGCCCAGGTCGATGTTTCGAGGGCCGAGCTGTGATTTTGTCGATCTGGGCGCACTCTCGCGGCAGTCGAATGATCGAGGAGGGGAGGAGCAACGGTGAATCACTGGTCGGCAGTTGCGGCCGCGGTGGTGTTCGTATGGCTCGGGATGGTGCTGGCCATCTCGTTCCTGGAGGCCCCGCTGAAGTTCCGGGCACCGGGTGTGACGATCCAACTCGGCCTGGGCATCGGGCGGCTGGTGTTCCGCGCGCTCAATATCTGTGAGGTGGTGCTGGCCGCGCTGGCACTCGTGGCTGTGGTTCTGGGTCGACCTTCGACGGGGGTGTACCTCGCACTGGGTCTGGCGGTGGTCTCCTTGGGCGCCCAGGTGCTGGGCGTGCGGCCGGCTCTGAGCCGGCGCTCGGATGCCGTGCTGGCCGACGCGGCGGTCGCCGAATCCGGGCGATCCCGCGCGCATTTCGTCTACGTGGGGTTTGAGGCGGTCAAGGTGATCGCACTGTTGGTGAGCGGCGCGCTGCTGCTCGCGTGATGGGGAGGGAACTATGCTCGCCGACAGCCGCGAGGCTCAGTGAGTCCGAAGGCCACCGAGCCAGTGGCCGGCCAGAGCGGCGGCCAGGCCGAGCGCCACGCTGACCGCGATGTTGGACGCCGCGGTCCGCCACTGTTTTTGCTCCGCGAGCGAACGGCTTTCGAGCATCCAGCCGGAGAAGGTCGTGTAGGCGCCCAGAAAGCCGGTGCCGACCAGGACGGCGGTCTGATGGCTCGGCGCGAAGCCCGACACGACGCCGAGCAGGAAGGCTCCGGTGACGTTCACCGTCACCGTGCCGATGGGGAAGGTCATGGCGAGTTGGCGGCTTACGCCCTTCTCCATCACCAGTCGCGCCACCGCGCCCAGGCCGCCGAAGACGGCCACGCCCACCCACAGGGCCGGGGTCACCGTCGCACCCGTCCGCGGGCCAGGTAGACGGCGAGCAAGCCCACGACGAGGCCGGCCGTGGTGTAGGCCCCGGCCAACAGGTAGTGCCCCTGCTGAATCATCAGCAGGGTCTCCACCTGAACCGTGGAGAACGTGGTCAGCCCACCGCAGAATCCGGTGCCCCACAGCGGCCGGCGAAGATCGGAGGTTGCCAGGCGAGTGCCGAGGAAACCCAGCAGGACCGTGCCGACGACGTTGGCCACGAAGGTCGGCCACGGCCAGCGTCCGGGATCTGGGACGGCAGCCGAAGCCAGTGCCGCGCGCGCCAGCGTTCCGGCCGCGCCGCCGACGAAGACCACGGCCAGCGTTTTCGCGTCATGTCCGAGCAGCGGTGTCCCCTTCCGTCGACAAGGGCACAGTATGGCGGGCCGACGGGCACAATTGCGGTCATGGCGGCCAACCCCCGCGCCGGCAAGCCGGCGCTGCCCGAAGACCTCATCGACCTGTCCCGCGTGGTGACGGCCTACTACACCGTGCAACCCGACCCCGACGACGTCGCTCAGCAGGTGGCGTTCGGCACCTCCGGGCACCGCGGGTCCAGCCTGGACGGGGCGTTCAACGAGGCGCACATCCTGGCCACCACGCAGGCCATCGCCGAATACCGGGCGGCGCAGGGCACCACCGGTCCGCTGTTCATCGGCCGCGACACCCACGGGCTCTCCGAACCGGCGTGGGTGTCGGCACTGGAGGTGCTGGCCGCCAATGAGGTTGCGGTGCGGATCGACTCGGCGGACCGCTACACCCCGACGCCCGCGGTGAGCCACGCCATCCTGACCCACAACCGGGGCCGGACTTCCGGTGTCGCCGACGGGATCGTCGTCACGCCGTCGCACAACCCGCCCCGGGACGGCGGATTCAAGTACAACCCGCCTAACGGCGGTCCTGCCGACACCGAGGCCACCAGCGCTATCGCCAAGCGCGCCAACGAGATTCTGCGCGGCGGCCTGCGCGAGGTGAAGCGGGTGCCGCTGGCCACCGCCCTGCAGCGCGCCCAGCGGCACGACTACATGGACGCCTACGTCGCCGACCTGCCCAACGTGGTGGACGTCCACGCCATCCGCGCCCAGGGGATCCGCATCGGCGCCGACCCGCTGGGCGGGGCCAGCGTGGACTACTGGGGTGCGATCGCCGAGCGGCACAACCTCGACCTGACGGTGGTCAATCCACTGGTCGACGCCACCTGGCGGTTCATGACGCTGGACACCGACGGCAAGATCCGGATGGACTGCAGTTCGCCGAATGCGATGGCCTCCCTGATCGCCAACCGGGACAGCTACCAGATCGCCACCGGCAACGACGCCGACGCCGACCGACACGGCATCGTCACCCCCGACGCCGGGCTGCTCAACCCCAACCACTATCTGGCCGTGGCGATCGACTACCTCTACCGCCACCGCCCCGGCTGGCCGGCCGGCGTCGCCGTCGGCAAGACCGCGGTGAGCTCGTCGATCATCGACCGGGTGGTCGCCGGACTTGACCGCACCCTGCTCGAGGTCCCCGTCGGTTTCAAGTGGTTCGTCGACGGGTTGGTCAGCGGCACAATCGGATTCGGCGGTGAGGAGTCCGCGGGGGCGTCGTTCCTGCGCCAGGACGGCGCGGTTTGGACCACCGACAAGGACGGCATCATCCTGTGCCTGCTGGCCTCGGAGATCCTGGCCGTCACCGGCAAGACCCCGTCGCAGCGTTACACCGAACTCGCCGAGACCTACGGCGCCCCGGTGTACGCGCGGATGGACGCCCCGGCCGACCGCGAGCAGAAGGCGCGGCTGTCCAAGCTGTCGCCGGAACAGGTCACGGCCACCGAACTGGCCGGCGAGCCGATCGTCGCCAAGCTCACCAACGCCCCGGGCAACGGCGCTCCCATCGGCGGACTGAAGGTCACCACCGCCAGCGGATGGTTCGCCGCGCGTCCGTCGGGCACTGAGGACGTCTACAAGATCTACGCCGAATCCTTCAAGGGCCCCGAGCACCTGGCGGAGGTGCAGCAAGCCGCCCGCGAGCTGGTGAATACAGTCATATCCTGACTAATTTCGACAGCCGTGGTCGAATACTTCTTGTGGATGGACTGGTGATCCTCGGCTTGCCGCTGCTTGTGCTACTCCTCGCCTGGATTGTCTGGCATTAGGCAGTGTTCAGCTTTTCCACCGCCTCGGCCGCCGCAATGAGCGTTCGTCATCGAGTGCGTAACTGACGCTCCCCAGGCAGGGGCCCCTTGGCCGTCATGGCTGCGAAGAGGGTCAGGAAAGCCGCGGCAGGAACGGTGTTGGCCACCGAGTCGCGAACACGCACGTGCGCCCCGACGGCCAGCGTGAAGTACAGCGTCAACATCGCCGTGGTCAGCCTCGCCAGCCCGGGAAACCACCGCGCCGACAGCAGCCCGACGGCGGCGGAGACCTTGACAACCGGCAGTATCGGCCGAATGTTCTCTGGGCAGCCGACCGTGTCGAGGCTCTTCTTGATGGGCGGTACCTGGGCCGCGCAGGCGGCGGCGTCCGCTGCTTGGAACACCGCCAGAGCGGTATAAGTCTTCGGTGAGGTCAACGCGCCCATGGCGGAAATCCTATCCGCGCCGAACAGCTTGGTGATTTCGCGCCGGAATACAGTCATTGGGTGAGTTCCATCGCGCGGGAGTCGTCCTCGGAGTCGAAGGTCGCGCTGCCCCGCGAGGTCTGGTCGCTGATCGTGGCCAACGCCATCATCGCGCTGGGCTACGGGGTGGTGGCCCCGGTCCTGCCGCAACTGGCCCGGCAGTTCGGCGTCAGCATCAGCGCGGCGACGTTGGTGATCACCGCCTTCGCGGTCATGCGGCTGTGCGCGGCGCCCCCGACCGGGTTCCTGGTGCGGCGGCTGGGGGAGCGGCGGATCTACGTCAGCGGGGTGCTGATCGTGGCGCTGTCCACCGCGGCGTGCGCGTTCGCGCACAGCTACGGGCAGTTGCTGCTGTTCCGGGCGCTCGGCGGAATCGGCTCGACGATGTTCTTCGTCTCGGCGCTGGGCCTGATGATCCGGATCAGCCCGCACGACGCCCGAGGCCGGGTGGCGGGCATGTTCTCCGGTGCGTTCCTGGTCGGCTCGGTGGCCGGCCCGGTGGTCGGCAGCCTGACCGCGGGCCTGGGTCTGAGCGCCCCGTTCCTCATCTACGGGGCCCTGCTGCTCTTCGCCGCGGCCGTCGTCCTGGTCAGCCTGCGTGACTCGCCCTTGGCGGCGCCGGCCGAGCCCGACGAACTGACGGTGACGCTGCGGGTGGCGTTGCGGCACCGGGCCTACCGCGCGGCGCTGCTGTCCAACTTCGCCACCGGATGGTCGCTGTTCGGGCTGCGGTTCGCCCTGGTGCCACTCTTCGTCGCCGAGGCCCTCGGTCAGAGTCCGGGCGCGGCGGGTCTGGCGCTGGCAGCCTTCGCGGTCGGCAACGTCTCGGTGGTGCTGTACAGCGGCCGGCTCTCCGACCGGATCGGGCGGCGGCCGCTGCTCATCGCGGGTCTGGCGCTGGCGGGGATCTCCACGGCGGTGCTGGGTCTGGCCGGCTCGGTCCCGGTGTTCTTCGCCGGGGCGGTTCTTGCCGGGGCGGCGTCGGGGGTCTACAACTCCCCGCAGCAGGCCGCGGTCGCCGACATCATCGGCAAAGCCCGCGGCGGAACCGCGATCGCCACCTTCCAGATGATGTCGGATCTCGGGTCGATCATCGGCTCGTTCGGGGTCGGGTTGCTGGCCCAGTGGTTCTCGTTCGAGTGGGCCTTCGCGCTCAGCGGGGCGATCCTGGTGCTGGCGGCGGTCGGGTGGGTGTTCGCTCCGGAGACCCGGGACGCCTCGCCGGTGGAGCACACGCCGGCCCGGCCGCCGGGGCCGGAGGCGACGGGGGAGTTGCTCTAGTCGGGGGGCGGATGCCCGGGCTCCGCGGGAGCGCAAGGCTAGTGCCCCGCGGCTCGGGGCTTTCGGGGTGGGTCGGCGGCGGTTTGTTGTCGCTCGCGGGCGGGCACTCGGGTTAGTGGTTGGCAGCGGCCGCGGCCTGGTGGGGTTTTGAGGCCGCTGCGGCGGTGGTGTAGTTTCGACACGCACCTGGGGCTATGGCGCAGCTGGTAGCGCACCACACTGGCAGTGTGGGGGTCAGGGGTTCGAGTCCCCTTAGCTCCACTTTTGAAAACCCGAGGCCTTGGGGCCTCGGGTTTTTTGCTGGATCGGGTCGTTGCGGGGCCGAATGTCCTAACTATGTCCTATCGCTAGTGAAATTGCCGCTGGTTTGGCCGTCGGTGTCGGTGGTGGTCGTTACTGTCGGGCCACGAGGAGGACGGCACTACTGGGGAGGTGGGACTCACATGGGGGAGCGGCCACGGCGGACACTGGGCGAGCGCGGTGCGCAACCAGACCCCGTACGCGGCATTGTTTACGGAGAGCCCGCGCCGCCGCCAGACGCCGCCCAGGAATATTTGGATAAGAAGGCCCACGAGGCGAAATGGTGTAGCTGCGGCCTCGCGCTGCCGGTGACCGGCCAGTGTGACGACTGTGACTAACCCGCGTTGCAGGGTGGGTTGGCAGGCACTGTATTAGCGGTGGCTGGGTTTGTCGGAGATCGGCGGTAGCGTCCGCCGGAACCAACGCAGCATCCGGGGGTGTCGTGTTCGCTTTATACGACCCGTGGGCGGAGCCTGAACTGGCGATGAGCTTCTAGAACGACCCAACTGGGGCGCGCCCGGTCAGTGGAGGTGACGGCCTCGACGTGCCTTCGCCCGTTCCCCGTAACAGAGTGGGCGGCGCGGGAGATACTGTGAGTTATGAGGAAGAAGACAACCACCCTGCTGCTGGCCTCGCTGGCCGTGGCCGCCGTCCCGTTGACGTTCGCAACGGCGGCGCAAGCCGAAATCTGCGGCGGCGTGGGCGGACGGCACGTCGAGGTCGGCGGCTGCACGCCCGGGATCGTCGGCGGTGTCGCCGACGCGGCGGTCGCGGGAGCGGCCGTGGATGCGATCGCCCATCCGTGGGGTTACCCGCCACCCCCGCCGCCTGCGGCTTGGCCGCCCCTGCCGCCCGGTTTCCTCCCGGAGCCGACTTTCCCCGGCCAGCCGGTCTGCTACATGCCCACCGGGCAGCCGTACTTCACCCCGGGTAACGCGCCCTGCTACCCCGCGTAGGTTCTCGGGGAACCAACCCGATGACCTGACGAGCACCCGACGAAAGCCCCCATGCCCGACGAGCAGATCGCAGACGCCCCACCGAGGCACCTCTCCATCGACCCGCGCAGCCCCTTCTACAGCGAGGAGGTGCTCCGCCGCGACGTGGGTGTTCGCTTCAACGGCGTCGAGAAGACCAATGTCCACGAATACGACGTGGACGAGGGCTGGGTGCGCGTTGAAGTTCCCACCGCCCGGGACCGCCGGGGAAACCCGATGGTCATCAAGCTGAGCGGGACGGTTGAGCCCTATTTCCGCGGGGCGGAATAGCGGGTACCGCCGGATGGCGGGGGCGGTGGCTCAGAAGCTGTGGCAGTTGTTGACGGCTCTGCCGATCGGGCCGTTGGACGAGTCCATGATGTCGTTGCTGACACCGGCCCACCGCTCGTAGCCGAGGATCCCCTCCAGCGTGTTCACCTGCTGCTGACGCTGCCCCGGAGGGGCGGCCAGGAGCACCGCAAGCCCGACCCGCAACTGCTGCTCCAGCTTCGGATCCCCGTTGATCTTCCCCCAGACGACGGGGTCGTTTCGCTGCATCGAGGACATGATCTGCTGCTCGGAGCAGTTCGTGGAGTTCAAATCGTCGGCATGGGCCGGTCCTGCCAGCGCGAGGGCAAGGCAGGCCAGGCCGGCCGCCGTGCCCAATGTGGAAAGCCCGCGCACACCCTTGCTCGTTTCGCTCATGCCGGGGATCCTAAGGTGCCCGACCCGGCGGTGTCCTGTCTTCGGTAGTCCAGGGATTCCTATAGTCCAGGGATGACCAACAGCGAACCTCCCGCCGTCCCGGGCGCCCGCCGTTCCTTCGTCGAAGCGCGCGGGGTGCGGTTCCACGTCACCGAGGCCGGGCCGGTCGACGGCCGGCCGGTGATCGCCCTGCACGGATGGCCGCAACACCACTGGGTCTACCGCGACCTGCTCGCCGACCCACCTCCGGGGCTGCGGATCATTGCCCCCGACCTACCCGGATACGGCTGGTCGGGGCCCCCGCCGCACAAGTGGGCCAAACAGGACGTGGCCGACGACGTGCTGGCCCTGATGGACGCCCTCGGCCTGGGCCGCGCGCTGCTGGTCGGGCACGACTGGGGCGGCTTCGTGGCCTACCGGATGCTGCTGGGCGCCCCGGAACGTTTCGACGGCTACCTTGTGTGCAACATGGCCCACCCCTGGCAGACGCCGCGCACCACGCTGCCGCACTTGTGGCGGTTCCTGGCCTACCAACCCTTCGTCGCCGGCGTCGGCGTGCCCTTGCAGCGGCGCACCCGCTACCTGGAGAGGGTCATCTTCGGCTCCGGACCCAGGGCCCACCGCGTCGATCGCGCCGTGGCGAGGGCGTATGCCGGGAGGTTCCGCGACCCGGTGTGCGCACGAACCGCCACCGACACCTACCGAACCTTCCTGCTGCACGAATTGCCCTCGGCGGCAAGGAATCCCGAGCAGCGACGCGCGACCCGTCCGATCCGCGCCCTGTTCGGCATGCACGATTTCGCCGTGCATCACTCACTGGCGTCGCCGGACACCGCCAACGCCGACGACTACACCTTCGAACCGGTCGACGCCGGCCACTTCGTCATCGACGAGCGGCCCGACCTGGTTCGGGCGCGACTGATCGCACTGGCCGACGAAACGAAGTAGTCAGGGCAGCTTCCTGGCGGCCAGTTCGTCGGCGGCGATGCTGATGGCGCGCTCGGTCAGCCTGCTGTCCCGAACCGCCACCGCGCCGCGGCGGTGCACCCGATCGCGATAGTCGGCCAGCGCCGAAACCCGGGCGGCCAGCAGAGCGATCCTTTCGGTGCGCATCCGGGTGTCGGCCTCGATGGTCTGCCGGACCTCGGCGTCGTCTCGGAGCCTGCCGCGTTTGAGTTCCTCGGTCATCTCGCGGTCTTCGGCGATCTGGCGGGCACTCGCGCCGATCTCGGCCAACTCGTCCCACAAGTCGATCGCCGCCACGTCCAGGCGGGTGGACCCCCAGCCGGCGGCCCGCTGGATCTCCGAGGCGACCTTGGCCGCGCAGTAGGCCAGTGTCCCCTCGTCGCAGGTGATCATCTCGGTCAAGGTCGACCGGTATTCCGGGTCCAGGCAGTCCCCGCTGAGTCGGGCCTGCGCGGCCTCGCATCGGGACCTCAGCGCGTGGAAGTCCAGGACCGCCCGCTCGGTCGAGATCGAGACCACCACCACGGCCGCCACCGCACCGAGCAGCGCGACGGCCCCCAAGCCGGCCAGGAGCGGCCGCCCGGCGGCCATGCCGACGACCCCCACCAGGACGGCGAAGACGGACACCCACCCGCACAGGAACCCGGTCCGCTGCCTGAGCAGAACCTCCCCGGGCACCGCGAGGGCGTCGGGGTGGGGCAGGCGCTCCTCGCCGCGGTAACGGGCGGCGACAAAGGACAGGAACCTCGTGTCCTCGGGGATCTTGGGGGCGACACCGGTCAGGCGCTCCCACCGCGAGGGCATGTTGCAGCGCCCGAATACGTCTCTCGGTGCAATCCGGCGACTATCCCCGGCAGGCTGTCTCTCGGCCATGAACCGCCCCCCAGTTAACTTTTCTTCGACGATACCGATACCTCCCCACAAACGCATTCCAGAGGATCTCCGCAGCTCAGAACGTTGCGCATAATGAGCAGAACCAAGCAGATCGTGCAGTTCGTCAGTAGCGAGCACAATCGCGACACTCTCCCCGGCCGTCGCGTACCTTGGCGGTCGGCAGAAACTTTCTGCGAACGTAAGGAGTTTGAGATGGTCGCCATCGGTTCGATCAATCTCTGGCAGCCAGGGCGCGGGCCGGTGACCGCGTGGACCGCGTCACCGGCCAGTCGCGAGATCATGGCGCGGGCCGCGCGGGATCCACTGCCGCCGACGTCGCAGCAGGCTCAGCACGTGCGCAAGGCTGATCAGGCCAGGGCGCTCAAGCGGGAGTGCCCGCGGCTGATCATGGTGAGTTGGGACATGGACGGCTGGTGCGACGTCGCCGCGATGACCGAGGCGATCAACTCCCACGTCCGTCGCCACGACACCTACCACAGCGTCTTCGGGGTAGACGGCGACGCCATCGTCCGCCGCAGCATCGACGACCCCGAACGCATCGAGTTCGTCCCCGCCGCGCTGGGTTTCCTCGAGGACGACGAGATCCGCACCCACGTGCTGACCGCGACCCCGGGCACCCTGGAATGGGACTGCTTCATCTTCGGCGTCGTCCAGAAGGCCGACCACTTCACCGTGTACGCCAGCATCGACCACCTGCACACCGACGGAATGTCGGCCGGGCTGATCCACCGCGACATCTTCCTGACCTACCAGTCGCTGATGCACGGAATCCCCAGCCCGTTGCCGCGCAGCGCCGGCTACCGCGACTTCACCGCGCGGCAGGGCCTGCAGGTGTCGGCGCTGACGGCGGACTCCCGGCCGATCAGGGACTGGGTCGACTTCGCTCGTGACACCGACGGCGACTGGCCCAGCTTCCCGCTGGAACTGGGAGAGGCGCCGGGCAACGGGGGCGCGGCGATCACCGCCGAACTGCTCGACGACGCGGAGAGCGAGGCTTTCGACACCGCCTGCCGTGCCGCGGGGGCGCGTTTCAGCGGCGGGGTCATGGCGTGCGCGGCGTTGGCCGATCACCACTTCACCGGCACCGGCATGTTCCACACCTTCACCCCGTCGGACACCCGGATCGGGACCGGGCACTCGACGAGCGCCGGTTGGTACGCCAGCATCTTTCCGGTGTCGGTCCCCGTCACCGGGGGGGACTTCGCGAGCACCGCTCGGGCGGCGCAGAAGTCGTTCGACGCGAACAAGTACCTTGCCGCGGTTCCCTTCCAGCGGGTGCTGGAACTGGTCTCCCTCGAGGAGTTGGGCGTGTCGCCGGCGACCCGGCCGTCGATGATGGTGTCGCTGATGGACTTCCGGAACATGCCGGACGCCGACGCCAATCGCCTCGGGGTCTACATCGACAACCTCTCCGAGGGCGGCATCAACATCTGGATCGCCCGGCACGCCGACCAGACCACCGTCACGGTGTCCTTCCCGGACACCGCGGAGGCCCGCCACTCGGTGCACCTGTACCTGGCGGTGCTGCGCTCGGTGTTCGCCGACGCCGCGCAGGCCGCCCGGGGTTGGGTGGATCCGACTGCGGACACAGCTTTTGTGCATTCTGCTTAATCGCCGGTTAAGCTGCCCCGGTGCCAGCCAAGCGCCGAGTCGACTTGAGGCTGGCGACGCAGATCCTGTTGTTGCAGCTTGCGGTGGTGGCGCTGACCCTGGGCGTCGCGTTCGCCCTGCTGGCCGGGATCTACAACCGCCGGTTGCTCCAGGAATACGGCCTCCGTTCCCTCGACATCGCCCGGGTCGTCGCCTCCGACCAGGCGGTGCGCGAGGAGGTCGCCCGCGCCAGTCGCGACCTTCCACCGGTGGATCAGCTGGCCGGGGGCTACCTTCAGCGAGTCGCCACCCAGGTTGAGCAGCGCACCCAGGCGCTGTTCGTGGTGATCACCGACGACGGCGGTATCCGGCTGACCCATCCCAACCCCGCCGAGTTGGGTAAGCCGGTCAGCACGGATCCCTCCGTCGCCCTGGCCGGGCGGGAAGAGATCGTCCAGCAGACCGGCACCTTGGGCCCGTCGGTGCGCGCGAAGGTCCCCGTGTTCGCCCCTGAATCGACCAGCGCCGTGGTCGGCGAGGTCAGTGTCGGGATGTCGGCCTCGTCGGTCTCCGGCGTGCTCCGCCGCGAACGTCGCCTCGCCGCCCTCACCGCCGGCCCGGCGCTTCTGCTCGGGGCGGTGCTGTCGGCTCTGCTGGCCCGGCGTTGGCGGGAGCAGACGCTGGACCTGCAGCCGGTGGAGATGACCGAGTTGGTGCGCACCCAGGAGGCGGTGTTGCACGGCATCGGCGAGGGGGTGCTGGCGGCGGATTCCGACGGCAACGTCAGTTTCGTCAACGACGAGGCCTGCCGACTGCTCGAGATCAGCTCGGCCACCGGGCGTCCCGTCGACGCGATCGGCCTGACCCCTCGGGTGCTGGGAGTGTTGCGCTCCTGCGATCCCACGCCGACCCTGGCCACCGTGGGCGAGCGGATCCTGGTCGTCTCGGCCAGGCCGGTGTCGCGGGACGGCCGCGAGCTGGGCAGCGTGCTCATCGTGCGTGACCGCACCGACGTCGAGTCACTGACTCGACAGCTCGACGCGGTGCAGCTGATGAGCACCGTGCTGCGGGCGCAGCGCCATGAATACGCCAACCGTCTGCATCTGCTCGACGGGCTGCTGCACACCGGCCGCTCCGATGAGGCCACCGAGTACCTCGGGGAACTCCTCGGATCCGGGCCCCTGGGCTCGGCGCTGCCCGGGATAGACACCATCCGGGACGCCTATCTGCAGGCGTTCCTGGCGGCCAAGGCGGCCGGAGTGAGGGAAGCCGGAGTGACGCTGCGGATCGGGGAGAACACCTGGGTTCCCGGTCGGCTGGTGCTGCCGGTCGAGGTGACGACGGTGCTGGGCAACCTGGTCGACAACGCCATCGACGCGGCGCGGACCGGCAGCGGCCCCGCCAGGCTGGTGGAAGTGGAGCTGCTGCAAGTCAATTCGACATTGCACATCACCGTCGGCGACAGCGGCGACGGCGTGGAACCCGGTCTTGCCGACGAGATCTTCGACGAGGGCACCTCGACCAAACCGGAGTCCGACCTGCCCGGCGGTCGCGGTATCGGGCTGACGCTGTCCCGGCAGATCGCCCGGACGCTGGGGGGCGACATCCGGCTGTCCAGCGCCGGTGACCCCGGCGCCGAGTTGCCCGGCGCGGAGTTCATCGCCACAATTCCGGGCGTGATGGCGGAGGCGGCGGCGTGAGCAACACCGATCTGACCGTGCTGGTGGTCGACGACGACTTCCGCGTCGCCGAGATGCACGCCGGCATCGTCGAGGCGATGGCCGGTTTCACCGTGACCTGCAAGGCCAACACGGTGGCCGCGGCCCGCCAAGCCGGTCCCGTCGACCTGGCTCTTGTCGACATCTACCTGCCCGACGGATCCGGTCTCGATCTGCTCCGGGAGCTTCGGTGCGAGAAGATCGTGCTGAGCGCTGCCACCGAGGCCGAGACCATCCGGGCGGCCATCTCCGCCGGGGCGTTGAGCTACCTGGTCAAGCCTTTCGCGCCCGCCGAACTGGCCGCGCGGCTTGCCGGCTATGCCCGCTACCGGCGAATCCTGTCCGGCAGCAACCTGGGACCGGGCGAGATCGACTCCGCCCTGGACGCGTTGCGGCCCCGCGCCGCCGCGCCGCTGGCGCCCGCTGCCGCGGCCTCACCCACCAAACAGCTTGTGCTGCAGGCGCTCACCAAAAACGATGCACCCCTCTCCGCAGCCGAGGTGGCTGCCGAGATCGGCGTGTCGCGCGCGACCGCCCAGCGTTATCTGGCCGGCCTGGTCTCGACCAACGAGGTCAAAGTCGGCCTGCGCTACGGCACCACCGGCCGTCCTGAGCAGGAGTTCATCGTCAAGGCCACGGGGAGCCGGGAGGATCTGCTCACCTGACCGCCACCGGCGCGGGACAGTCGACTTCTCGGACCGAACAGCACAAGCGGGGGCTTCCGGTGGGCTAGCGTCTGTTCATGACGCTGCTGCGCACTGTGCCGGCATTCGTCACGGCCATGCTCGTCGGCCTGGTCTGTCCGACCTTCGTCACCCCGGCGACGGCTGTCACGGCCTTCACCGTCAGCGGCACCGGAACCTGGTTCCACCCGCCGCCCTTCCCCGAAGAACTACTGCCGGCCTTCTTCGCCGGCACCACGATCTCGCGCGTCGACTACCCGGCGACGGTGACCGGCATGGACCGCTCGATCGCGATCGCGGCGGAGGCCATCGGGCGCGGTGTGCTGAACACCGCGGAACCCGTGATCGCCGCCGGGTTCAGCCAGGGCGCGCTCGCGGTGGCCTACGCCAAGAAGGACTTGATGGCACTGCCCGCCGATCTGCGACCTGCCCCGGATCGACTCAGCTTCCTCACCATCGGCGACCCCTCGGGGCCCGGGGGGATCCTCAGGACCATCCGGATGCGGGTTCCGCTGATCGGCCTCACACCGATCATCCCGCCGGACACCCCCTACGACACCGTCATCGTCAACGGCGAGTACGACGGCTGGGCCGATTTCCCCGACCGGCCGTGGAATCCGGCGAGCCTGGCCAACGCCGTGCTGGGCATCGTCTACGTCCATGGCCGCTACGAGACCGTCCCGGGCGGCCTAGACCTCTCTACCGACCTCTCTACCGGCCCGCCCGCCGACGTCACCACCACCGTCAACAACCTCGGCGGCACCACCACGACCTACCTCATCCCGACCGCGAAGCTTCCACTGGTCCAACCGCTTCGCGACGTCGGCGTCTCCGAAGAGATCGTCACCGCGATCGAGAAGCCGCTGAAGAAGGCGGTCGACAGAGGTTACGCGCGCAATGACCCGGCGCCGGCCCAACCGGGGGCCGCGGCGGCCGTGCGGGCCGCGCCGCGCCAGATCCGGCAACCGGAGCGCCGGGGGACCGGGCAATCCCGGAGCCGATCGGCGGGGCGGTCCGCGGCGTGACGGCGATTCGTCGCACCCCTGTGATGGGATCTTTCGGGTGCGACGTTCGCTGATCTCCAGGCGGACCGCGGCGACGGCCGCGGTGACCGCCTTCGCCGCGACCGGGGTGGCCTACGCGCTCGCGTCGCCGCCCCCGCCCCCCGCCCCGGCGGAAGCCGCGCCGACGCCGTCGCCGGCTCCGGTCTCGCCGTCGACCGATCCGCCGGCCGGTCCGGCCGTGCACGAGGTCACCGCCGCCGAACTCGGCGACACCTGGCGGCCGGGCTGCCCGGTTCCACCGCAGGGATTGCGCCGCGTCGACCTCGACTACATCGGCCCGGACGGCGGCACGGCTCGCGGCTCACTGGTGGTGCACAAGGATTACGCCGACGACGTCATCGCGATCTTCGCCGAGTTGCGCCGGCTGAGGTATCCGATCGCCAAGATGCAGACCGTCGACCACTACCCGGGCGCCGACGACGAGCTGTCCATGCGGGACAACAACACCTCTGCGTTCAATTGCCGGCCGCTGGGCAACGGTTGGTCCCTGCACGCATACGGCCGCGCCATCGACGTCAACCCGCTCATCAACCCCTACATCGACAACACCGGCGATCTTCAACCCAAGACCGCCCGGCGCTACCTGGACCGGGCGTCGCCGGACCCGGCCATGCTGAAGGCCGGGTCCGCCGCGGTGCGCGCCTTCACCGACCGCGGCTGGCGGTGGGGCGGGGCGTGGCGCAATCCGATTGACTACCAACACTTCGAGATCGGCTGATGCCATGGAGGGTGGCCGGCGGGTGGCCGGCGGGTGGCCGGCGCTGAACCGGACCCGGGCGGGGTGTGCCATAGTGACGCCATTCGGTGGGGAGCCGATTCCCACCCGACGATCGGAGTACACAGGTGGGCACCCCGCCTTATCCCGGGCCCTACCCCGAGGCCAATTCCTTCGGCACCCCCGACGGCCGGCCCACCGGGACGCGCCCGCCTATCAAGTACATCTGGCCGAAACGCATCGCCGTCATCCTCGCCGGGCTGGCGTTGGTTGGCGGGATCGGCTTGGGGGTGAAGTCCCTATTGACCAAGGACGACAGGGCCGACACGACCGTCGCGAGCCAGGAGACGGTTCAGTCCGCACTCCCGACGCCCGGGGCGTCCCCGGCCCCGCAGGCCTCGCAGGCCCCGGCGGCGCAGACCGCGCCGATGAGACTTCAGCAGGCCGTCACCGATTCCGCGGGGGCGCTCACCAGCAAGCAGAACGCCGCGGTGAAGTCGGCCGTCAAGAGCCTCCAGGCGAGCCGCGACGTCCGGTTGTGGGTGGTCTACGTCGACGCCTTCGACAGCCCTCCGGTGGAGTGGGCTCGCAAGACCAGCTCACTGACCAAGATGGGTGACCGGGATGCGATCATCGCCGTCGCCACCAAGCAACGGAAGTACGCATTCCTGGTCTCGCCGACCGCCGCAAACGGGTCGGAACAGTCCGTAAATGACTTGCGGCGCAACACGATCGAACCGAAACTACGCGACAGCGACTTCGCCGGGGCGGCCGTCGCCGCCGCGACCGGATTGGAAGCGCTGGGCTGAGTCGGTCCTGAGTTAATCCGGGGTCAGATCGCTGCGGTCCGCCCGGCCCTCCAGGTGATCCCCGAGAGCGTTGTTCTCGTAGGTGATCTCGATGTCGGTCTCGGTCTCCGCCGGGGTGCCGACCTTCTCCACGGGATGCTCAACCAGGCGTTGCGCCGGCCGCTGAACCGGCTTCGGTGCGGCCGGGGTGATCTTCACCGGATCGGCGACTTTCGGCTTGCGGAACAGCCGCGGCAGGAACGCCAGCAGGCCCAGCAGTGCGAGGATCGGGAGCAGCCACCACGCCTTGAAACCGCCCTTGTGCTCCACCGCGGGGGCCGACGGCGCGGCGGGGGCTGCCGGCGGGGTCATGTCCTTCGGCTTCGGTGTATTCGCGGCCGTGGGCGCCAGGTAGGAGATCGGCTTCGCCGGGGCCAGCTTGTCGTCGATGTTGCCGATGATCGAGTAGTTCTCCTCGACCGCCACCGCCCGGGTTCCCGAACCGGGGCCCAGGTTCACCTTGTTCAGGTTGACCCACACGATGTTCGGGCTCAACGCCGACTCGAAGTAGTACACCTTGTTGGTGGAGTCGGCCGCCGACCGCCAATAGGTCGGGGAGAGGTTCGGATGCTCCGGATCGCCCACGCCCCACGGAACCGAGACATTGCGCATGACGCTGAAAACTCCTGCGACAGCCTGCCGTTCGTCGCTGGTCTGCGGCAGCTTGCTCAGGTAGTACGACGCCCGCACGAACCGGTCCTGGGACTGGATGGAGCCCGGCAGGTCCTGGTTCTTGTCGACGTCGTCCCACTTGGCGTTGAGTTTCAGCTGTTCGTCGTAGGTGGGACTGTTGGTCATCACCTGGTACTGCCGTCCGTGGTGGATCACCGGCTTGCCGTCTAGGTACTCGATGATCGCCGAGTCGCCGGAGGCGTCGGTCACCGACAGGTGCACGGTCGGATGCGCGGCGCCGCCCGGGCCGAAGTTGATGGGTACGATGTAGATCGACGGGTCGGTGAAGGCGTCCACCACCTCTTTGACGGTGGCGAAATTGGTCAGCACGTAGTCCACCCAGGCGACGAAGGACAGCCGCGGCCGGTTGTCGGTTGGCGCCGGCCCGAAGTCGGACTCGCCGAGATACAGCAGATTCGCCACCAGGCCGGTGGTGTTCATCCCGTCGAACACCCCGTCGATCGGCCCGTTCGGGTCGGTGGTTCCGGCCACCTGGATCGCGCCGTACTTGCGGGTCCAGGTCAGCGAGTTGGCCCCGCCGCCGCCGTCCTGGGTGCTGCCCGCCGGGACGGCGTAAAGGTGGGAATGGAAGGAGTACGGCCAGTCCATCGAGCGGCCGGTGATCACCATGTCATCGGGTCCGAGCCAGGTGACCCGACTGCAGGCCTCGGCGGCCGGTGCGGATCCCAACAGCGCCACGACGGCCCCCGTGGCCGTGAAGGCCGCGGTCAGGCGGGAGAAAGCTGATTTCGGCATGACGATCGTCCCTTCGCTCGGTGTTCGGCCATTCTGGCAGGTCAACCCCGTCCTGCGAAGTACCGTGAACAACGGCGCGCCGATCGGCGACAATGTGCGCCAGGGAATCCCCGAAAACCAGGCAGAAGCCGACGCGGAGGTGTGATGGGCGAGCGACGCAAGCCCGCGATCGAAGACTCACGCCGGAAACTCGGCTTTCAGGACGCGCTCTGGCTGGAGATGGACCGGCCGAACAATCTGATGGTCGTCGACTCGGTGATCTGGACCTCCGAGCCGTTGGACTTCACCGAATTGCGCCGGATCTTCAAACAACGTCTGATCGATCGCTATCCGGTGTTTCGCAGCAGGGCGGTCCGCGACGAGGACGGCTCCTGGTGGTGGGAGCCCGATCCGAACTTCGACCTGGACAACCACGTGTCACTGGTGTCGTTGCATAACCCCGACGATGAGCGGGCGCTGCAGGAACTGGTCGCCGCGCACCGCACCGACAGCCTCGACCGCGAACACCCGCTCTGGCAGTCCATCTGGATCCGGCGTTACGGCGAAGGCAGCGCGATGGTGCTGCGCAGCCACCACGCCATCGCCGACGGCGTGCGGATGGTCGAACTGGCGATGACGCTTTTCGACTCCACCCCGCAGGGCGGGCCGATCCTGGCGCCGGCGGTCATCCAGTCCGGCGCGCATCCGCATCCGCCCGGCCGTCCGCTGCCGGTCCGGGTGCGCTCGGGCGTGGCGGGGGTCGCCCGCACCGCCACCGACGCCGTCTCCCGGGCGTCGGAGTCCAACCTGCTCAGGCGGGCCGCGCAATTCGGCGGATTCGCGTTGCGCAACCCGGTGGGCGCGGGCGCGACGCTGCTGACCGCGATGCGCGCGGGTGCCGCGGACATCGGCGGGACCGTGCGCGCCGCCGTCCCGGGCGGCGGGACGCTGGTGGACATCTTCTCCGCGGTGCCCGGTGACGTCGACACCGTCCGCAAACTGCTGATCGGCACCCGCAACGACGCCACCCTGTGGACCGGGACCGCCGCCGCCAAGAAGAGTGTGGCGTGGTCGGATCCGTTGCCGGTCGCGGCGATCAGGGCGGTGGGCCGGGCCAACCGCGCCACCGTCAACGACGTCCTGGTGGCCTGCATCGCGTTGACGCTGCACGACTATCTGCGGATGCACGAGGCGTTGTGTTCGTCGGTGACCTTCATGGTCCCGGTGAATCTCAAGCCGCTGGACCCGACGTTGCCCGACTCGCTGGGCAACGACTTCGCCCTGGTGCAACTGGAACTGCCGACCGACGAACCCGACCCGCACAAGGTGCTGGCCACCGCCAAGCGGCGGATGGACCGGATCAAGCACGGCCACGAGGCGGCGGTGGCGTTCCGGTTCCAGGAGACCATCGCCGGATTCAGCCGGGGCCTCTACGAGGCGTCGGTCGACCTGTTCGCCAGTCGCACCCTGGGCACCCTGACCAATGTGCCCGGCCCGCCCGCGACGGTGTATCTGGCCGGCAGCCAGGTGGAGGGCATCGTCGGCTGGGCTCCGGTGTCGGGGGACCAGCCGATGAGCTTCACCATCGCCAGCTACAACGGCCGGGTCGTCGTCGGAATCGCCTGCGACACAGCGCTGGTGCCCGACCACGAGATGATCACCGAGGGGTTCGTCGACGCCTTTGAGCGACTGGCCGACGCCACTCCCGGAGTGGTGCTGATGCCGGTCAGTTGGGGCCGGGGCGGGAAAGGTCCCCGGAAAGGTCGCGGCCAAAGGAGATGAGAGCGCGCCGGCCGATGTCGAGCAGATCCTGATCGAAGTCGTTGTTGCCGCGGAAGGCCAGCTCGAGCACGCGGTCGGCGATCTCGACGGCCACCAGCAGGGCCCGGGGATCGGTGTCCGGCGGGATCAGTTGCCTGCTGACCAGGATGGCGTGGATCCGGACGGCCAGATTCTGCATGCGGGCACGGACGTGCCTGGCGACGGTGGCCGAAGTGCGCCCACCCATCCACAGCCGCGCCGAACTCGGGTAGCGCCGGTAGTAGTGCACGTGCAGGTCGAGTTCGTTGTTGAGCAGATCGGCCACCGAGGTGATCTGCCATGACTTCTCGGCCTCGACGCACCGGGCGTCCAACTCGGCGCAAAGGCGTTCGAGCAGTTCGTCGAGGATCGCCTCGCGGTCGGCGAAGAACCGGTATAGCGAGGGGTAGGACACTCCGGCGCGATCGGCGATGGCGCGGGTGGTGGCGGCATCGACGCCCTCCTCGTCGGCGATCGCGGCCGCGGCTTCGAGGATGCGGACCACAGTCTGGCGACCGCGCTCCTGGACCGGTTCCCGGCGGGACACGTGGGCCGTCACCTGTTCAACTTCCCTCATCTCTTGACAGCTGTCGAGGAAAATATAACATCGTTAGCGTTTAGTGCCACGCCGAATCGGGAGTCCGCATGTCCGTAGCCTCGCTCAACCAGGTCCGCCCGCGGGACGCGCTGACCGGGCATGTCGACGTCCTGGTCGTCGGCGCCGGCATCTCCGGAATCGGCGTGGGGCACTACCTGGTCACGCGGCGTCCGGGCAGCACCTTCGCCATCGTGGACGGTCGCGACGCCATCGGCGGAACCTGGGACCTGTTTCGCTACCCGGGCATCCGGTCGGACTCGGACCTGCACACCTTCGGCTACGAGTTCAAGCCGTGGACGTCGGACAACGCCATCGCCGACGCCCACGAGATCCTGGACTACCTGCACGAGGCGGTCGAGGAGGACGGTCTGGGCAAGCGGATGTACTTCCGCCACAAGGTGATCGCGGCCGATTTCTCCACCGACAACGGCCACTGGACGGTGACACTGGAGCGCGATGGCCGGCGGTGGGACGTCACCTGCAACTGGCTGCTCGGGGCGACCGGCTACTACGACTACGCCAGCGGATACGCCCCGCATTTCGAGGGCCAGGAGGACTTCGGGGGCCAGATCGTGCACCCGCAGTTCTGGCCGGAGGATCTGGACTACGCCGGCAGGGAGATCGTCGTCATCGGCAGCGGCGCCACCGCTGTCACGCTGATTCCGGCGATGGCCGACAAGGCCCGGCACATCACCATGCTGCAGCGTTCGCCGTCCTATGTGATGCCGCTGCCGCGCAAGGACCCGATCGCCAACAATCTGCGGAAGGTGTTGCCCGCCAAGGCCGCCTACGCGGCGACCCGGCGGTTCAACATCGGCAAGGGCAGGTTCATCTACCGGCTGTGCCAGAAGCGTCCCGAACTGGCCCGTCGCCTCATCCGCTCGGCCAATGTGAAGTTCCTGCCCAAGGACTTCGACGTCGCCACCCACTTCAATCCCACCTACAACCCGTGGGATCAGCGGCTGTGCGCGGTGCCCGACGCCGATCTGTTCAAGGTCATCGGCAAGGGCAGGGCCTCGGTGGTCACCGACAAGATCGTGCGGTTCACCTCCGACGGCATCCTGCTGGCCTCCGGCAGGGAACTCAAGGCCGACATCGTCGTCACCGCCACCGGCCTTAACCTGCAACTCCTCGGCGGCATCACGGTGTCGGTGGACGGCGAGCCGAAGAAGGCCAACGACCTGTTGGTGTTCAAGAGTTTCATGCTCTCCGGCATCCCCAACATGGCGTTCGTGTTCGGCTACATCAACGCGTCGTGGACGCTGAAGATCGACCTGCTCTGCGAGCACCTGTGCAAGCTGATGGACTACATGGACGCCCACGGCTACACCACAGTGGTGCCGGTCTGCGACGACCCGGACATCGGCAGGCTTCCGATGCTGGACTTCGCGGCCGGCTACCTCCAACGTTCCATCGACACGTTCCCGCGGCAGGGGACCAGCGGTCCGTGGACCATCGAGATGGACTACTGGGCCGACCATCAGCGGTTGCGCAAGGGTCCGGTGGAGGATTCGGCGCTGCGGTTCGGCACGGCCAAGCCGGCCGTCGCCGTCGCCGCGTCAGCCGCCGAGTGAGGCACCCGCCCCGCGCCGAATAGAGCGCCCGTCGGGCCGTGTTAGATTTCCGCGCAGCCAAAATTTCGGGGCCGTCACCGGGGAGATCATGGACAGTTCGCACTTCGTCGGCCGCGTGGGCGGACTCGCGGTCGCGCTCGGGATCGGTACGGCCCTGTTCAGCGGATGTGCGGTCGCCGCCGCCGACCGCGCCGACTCCGGCGGCACCGGTTCGGCGGACTCGTCGGCGGGCGACCCGCCGGCGCGCGGCGCGGGTCGGACCGGTCCGGCGCGGGCCGCGAAATCCCCTCCGGCGCAAGCCCGGAACACCGGCGAGTCCCCGTCGAGTCCGGTGGCGAGGCCTGCCACGCCGCGCGCCGCGGCTTCGGCGCTGTCCCCCGCGGTCCTCGGGGCCGATGACACGACTCCCGTCCCGAGCGCCGACGGCCCTCGGCGGCGATCGGGCGCACCGGCTGACCGGGTGAGGTCGCCCGGCCGCGACGCGGTGATGTCCGGGGCGGCCGATGCGATCCCCCCCGGGGCGGAACCGATGTCTCCGGCGGCGGCGTCCCCGCCTGTCGCGCCGACGGCTGCTGTCGCGACGAATCCCAACCCGGGCCCGTTCGGGACCGCGTCGCCGGGGCCGGCGGCGGCGACCGCACCGGCGGCGGCACTGTCGGCGCTGGCAAACCCTGACGCGCTGGCACCGCACCCGTCCGCCCAGGTGCTGGGGATCACGGCGCTGTCGACCACCGTCACCTTCCTGGCCTCGGTGTATCAGCAGTTCTCGATCGCCTTCTACCTCGGAGCCCCCAAGCCGACGTTGAACCAGACGGTCGACTTCAACGGCAGCAGGCTGGTGCCCGGTTCCACCGAACTGGTGACCTCCTTCTACGGCCCGTGGACGTACGGGCCCGGTGGGCTGAACATGGTTCAGGGACAGCAGCGGTACGACGTCGTCGACCCCGTCACCGAGCAGACGGCGGGATCCTTCGGCGCCCTGGTGTCCACGGGAACCCCGTTCGGCCTGGGCGAGTATGTCGAACTCATCGTCACCTCCGCCGACGGGGACGTCGGCACGGCCGCCGGGCAGGTCCCGCCGGTCGGCTCGGTGATCGCCGGCATGAAACTGATCGGCCGGTTCGGGTGGTCCTACTCCGCGACGCCGTCGCCGTCGGGTGACGTGATCTCGGCAGCCCTGACGACGCCGTTCGGTGACATCCCGATCCGCTTCTTCGAGCGCTTCGACGCCGCCCTGGGCATCGCCGACCGCACCGTGGACAACAGACCGGTGGACCTCGGCAACGGGTACTTCATCGTGCCGTCCGATCCGGAGGGCGAGACCTTCACCGGCACAAGCGGATTCCTGCCCTTGTTCCAAACGGTTCAGGCCCGGGAAGTCTTCGACGTCCGCGACTCGGCCGGCGGCACCGTGGGCAGTTTCGAGGGCGAGGTGACCACCACCTGGGACGCACTCGGCGCCTACACCCAGGCGATCCTGGTCACCGACAGCGACGGAGACAACGTGGGCACCGGCGTCGGGCAGGTCCCCCCGACCGGCACGGTGTACAACGTCTCCTACGCCGGCAGGGACGCCAGTTATGTTCTGTCCACCTCGATGCCGTCACCGTCGGGTGACGTGGTCTCGCTGATTGAGGGCGAGGACGGCAAGGTCTCGAATGTCCTTACGTTCCCGGTGAATCGGCTCAATGCGGCGGCACCGCCCCCCGTCAGACGGCTGCCGATCGCCGGCGGTTACGCCCTGCTTCCCACCTCCGATCTGATCCCGAGCGGTGTCAACGGACTGCCGCCGCGGGACGTCCAGATCCAGGGTTATCGGCAATTCGGCGTCTACGACCCGGACGGCGTGCAGCGGGGAAGCTTCGACGCCATCGTCACCGACCAGTGGGACCTGCTGGGTTTCCACAGCCACGCGATCATGGTCACCGGGGTCTCCGACGGCACGGCTGGAACCGCCCCCGGCGAGATCCCCCCGGTCGGCTCGGTCTTCAACTACGTCTACTTCGGCGACGCCGGGTTCGGAACGTCCTACTGGTCCCTGCCCTCGCCGGACGGCACCGAGATCGCCTACAAGATCCTGACACCGCTCGTCGACATCCCGACCTGGTCGAGGTACGACGCCTCCGCCGGGTTGGAGAGCGTCACATTGTTCAACCCGTTCCTCGTCGTCTGAGTCGGCGGCGGCTGCGGAACCGCGCGCTCAATTCACCGGCACGTCCAGGATCGCGCGCGGCTGCGCGGCGCCGGGGCCGTCGAAGTGCCACCATTCGCCGGGGTAGACGGCCAGACCGCCGGCAGCCATGGCATCGCGCAGTACCGCCCGGTTGGCCCGCGCCGCGGCGCTGACCCCCTCGGTGGCGTAGGCGGTGGCGCGTGGCGAGAATTCGTCGAAGTCGGTGCCCATGTCCACCAGACGGCCCGCGGAGGCCAGGGTGACGTCGACCGACCGGGCCGCCTCGTGGCTGCGCGCGTATCCGCTCGGTCTGGCCACCCAGGCCGGATCGGGCACCGCGTCGAACATTCGCACCTGCACCTCGTGCGGCCGGTAGCAGTCCCAGAACACCAGCAGGTAGCCCTGCCGGCGCAGCTCCGCCGCCGCCGCGGCAAGCCCCGGCCCCAGCGACTCGTGCACCAGGCAGCGTGCGTCGGCCGGATACAACGGCACGCCGACGAAGTTGTCGGCAGTGGCGTAGCGCAGGTCCACGATCGCGTCGGGAACGACGCTGCGCACGTCGATCAGCCCGGCGGCGCGGGCCTGCGGGCTCACCGGCGGAACGCCGGGCGCGGCGTTCACCGCCGGGGTCCAAGCCAGAGCGCCGGCGAGGACCACCGCAGCCGGAATTCGTCGCATCCCTGCATTGTCGGCTACCGCGAACCCACCGGGCGGCCCAGGTCCAGGTGCTCGGCTTCGTAGCGGTACCGCGGATAGCTCAGCCGCCGGTGGGTCAACCCGACGATGGCGGCCGCGGCCAGTGCGGCGGTCGACAAGATCGCGAATCCGGCGGTGAACGCCGCGGCGTCGCGGGGGATCACGCCGCGGTCGGCGAGGACCTGGACGTAGGTGGCGGTTCCGTCGACCGATCCGTGCAACAGCATGGCCAGCAGCAGGCTGGCCCGGGTGTTGTTCGACAACCAGGTGAAGACCACCGAGATTGCGACGGTGAACGCGACGAAGCTCGCGGCGTCGACCACCCCTGAGAGCGCGCCGTCATGGATCCAGACCGGCACATACAGGAAGAAATGCCAACCGCCCCAGAGCAATCCGAGCAGCAGGCTGCCGCGCAGCGGGCCGAAGCGGTGCTGCATGCGGGGTAGCGCGAAGCCGCGCCACCCGGTCTCCTCGAACAGCGGACCGAAGACGAAGTGGGCCAGGAACGCCGCGGGGTACAGCGCCAGCGCCGAGGCGCTCAGTGCCGGCAGCACCTGCGGGCCGGCGAACGCCGCGCTGATCAGCCATGCGCCCAGCGGGATCAGCGACAGCGCCACCAGGTACCAGCGCAGGCCGACGTCCCAGAACGTCAGCCGCCGCAGCAGGCGGCGCACCCCGGGGCGGCCCTGCGTGACGGCCGTCATGAGAAACGCCGTGCCGGTCACGCCCACGGCCACGGCGGGCAGCGCGTAGATCGACGGAACGTGGCGGGTCTGGGAGAACGCGGGCACGCCGGCGGCCACCATCGGAGCCCACAGCATCCATGTGATCGCGTAGGACAGAACGAAGAAGGAAGCCAGCGGACGGGCTCGCAGCAGGTCCCTCACGTGGGCTCACGCTTCGCGATGGCGACGATTTCGCACCCCCACCTCGGTTACGGTCCGGTGCCGCCGAGCTTATCGCCGGATCGCCCCTGATCCGTGTTCCGACTGGCGCGTGTAACGATTCAACGGCATGATCGGAAAGGTTGTGTGGAGGCGTGATCTGCGCGGAGGTGGGACGTGCGTCTTGTAATGGTTGGCCCCGGCTCCCTTGCCGGAATTGCGGCCCTCGGTGTCGGGCTGGCGGTCGCTGCCGTCCCGATCGCGGCCGCGGATCCGGTGGTCCCGGCGGTGCCCGTCGTCCCCGCTGCCCCTGCTCCGGCCGCCCCGGCCCCTGCTCCGGCCGCCCCGGCCGCCGTACCGGGTGCCCCGGCCGGCGGGACGCAGGCTGCCGCGCCGGCCCCGATCACCCCGCCTGACGGCATGTCGCATCTGCCCAGTCCGGACAGTCTGCCGCCGGGCACCACCCAGACCGCCCCCGACGAAAATCCCACCGTGGGGTACCTGAAGGAAGTGTGGAACGCTCTGCGCACCAAAGAGGTGTCGACCAGCGAAGCCCTGCTGCTCCTGGCCCAGCGGCCGGTGGACGACGCCAGGATCGCCGGCAGCGTCCCGCTGAGCCAGTCCGGCCCCGCGGGCCCGCCGGCCGGGGTGGCGCCTCGCCCGCCGGCGCCGGAAGCGGGCCCGGTTCCCGCCGCGGTTCCCGGCAACGCTCCCTCGGCTCCGGCCGTGCCGAATGCCACTGCCCGAGCCGCGGCACCCGCCGCGGCTCCGGCCGGGTCGGCTAAACCCGGCGAGGCGCCCGCTCGGGCCGCGACAGCCCCTGCGTCGGCACCGGATGCACAGCCGGCGGGCCGACCCGCGGCTCCGGCCCCCGCGGCTCCTGCCGCTCCGGCTCCTGCCGCTCCGGCTCCGGCTTCGGCCGCTCCGGCTCCGGCTCCTGCCGCTCCGGCTCCGGCTCCGGCCGCTCCGGCTTCGGCTCCGGCCGCTCCGGCTTCGGCTCCGGCCGCTCCGGCTTCGGCGGCAGGCTGAGCCGCTCAGCCCAGGCTGACCACGACCTCATTGCGCCTCAGGAACGGGATCGTCCACGGCGGGTCGTAAAACCACGAGAAGGGTTGGCCCACGGGCCGGATGTCGTTGTCCTGCAGGGTCTTCAGTAGCTCCTCGGTACGACCGGCGATCACCTCGGGGCTGTAGTTCCCGGAGAAACGCAGCACCGCCACCCGCTCGCCCGGGACCTCGACGAGCCGGACCCGTTCGTCGTTGGGGGTGGGCAGCGTGTCCAGCGTGTGTTCGGACGGCATGAAGAACCGGATCACCCACTGGCCGGCGTCGCCGCGTTGCGCGGCGACCGGTGCGGTCATCGCGATCTTCCGGCCCTTTCCGGAGCCGGCCGCGCTCTCCTGGGCGACCGGTGCGGTCATGGCGATCTTGGTGTTGCCCCGGTTGCCGCCGAAGATGTAGCCGGCCAGTCTGCGGAAGCCTTCGTTGCGGGCGGACTCCTCGTTGGCGTTGATGGTGGTCTCGGCCGCGATCCGCGGGCCGTAACTGCGGATTTCGACGTCGCCCACCCGTCGCTCCACCGTGAACGACGGTTCCTCGGTCCCGTGCCGGATTCCGACGATGGTGCCCGCCCCTTCGGCGACCTGCCCCAGCGCGCCGGCGATCTTATTCAGCATGACGACTCCTGTCCCGTGTTCGTTGACGATCATTCAACGCGCGGCGGCGAAGACCGGGTTCCCCGGCCCGGCTTGCTGCTAGTTTGCCCAGCGTGAGGGTTCTCATCGTCACTCTGCCGCTGTGGGCGATCGCCGCCCTGATGACGCTCTTCTTCTGGGCGGTGACCACCGCCGCGCGCAAGGCCGTGCTCCGATGGCGCGACGCCGACGCCCGCGAGGCCTTGGCCGAGCAGGCCGGCAACCTGCTGACCGGGGTGGCGGCGACCTTCGCCTTCTTCGTCGGCTTCGCCATCTCGATCTGCTGGGGGGCGGTGACCGCCGCGCTGAACGCCGTCGAACAGCAGGCGACCGCCGTGCACCAGATGGCCTGGGAACTCAACAACATCACCGACCAGGCGGCGTCGGCGGCGCTGATGGACAAGCTACGGACCTATGCGACGACCGCGGCCAACCAGGACGACGACTTTCTGCGAAAGGGGCAGACCGGCGATATGCCGTCGGCCGTCCCGCTGGACGCCTTCGAGAACGCTCTGCACGCCTACGCTTACGCCCCCGGAACCCCCGACCGGCAGGCCTCCGCGCTGACCGCCGCGGCGTCCAACCTCAGCACGTCCTCGGCCGCCGTCGCGGTGGTGGCCAACCGGTCCCTTCCCCGG
The DNA here is from genome assembly GCF_040398885.1 of Mycobacterium sp. Classification (GTDB taxonomy): domain Bacteria; phylum Actinomycetota; class Actinomycetes; order Mycobacteriales; family Mycobacteriaceae; genus Mycobacterium. The sequence continues at coordinate 39,945 of NZ_JBBATF010000004.1, forward strand.
CCGCTGGCCGCACTGCTGCTGGTGGTCGGTGTGCTGACGTCGGTCTTGATGGGCATCTCCACGGTCATCTACAGCCGGCCCTCGCTGATCCTCGTCTGGTGTCTGATCCCGGCGGTGTCGATCACGACGGTGCTGGCGCTGGCCTACCCGTTCGCCACCCGCTCCGGCGGCAATCTGGTGCCGATCCGGGCGGTCGCGGAGCAGTTGGCCCAGCCCTGAGAGGTTGGTTGGAGACGATCGTCAGGGTCGAGTTCGAACCGCGCGGTCAGGCGCCACCGCGGAGTCTCAGCAGCAGCGCGCCCCCGGATCGAGCTCGGCCTGCCGGTGCCGCATCCGCCAGTACTGCGACTCGCTGAGCACCGGCTCGCCGGGATGCAGACGGCGCCGGTGCGCCAGGTAGCGCTGGTAGTGGCTGTCACCCATCAGCGCGCCGACGTACCAACGGATCCGGTGGGCGAATCGGCCCCCGGAGAGGCCAAGGCGTCCCATTGCTTCTGCACCTCCTTCTCCAGTGGAGTCGCGAAGAGCCGGGACGGCCCGAAAATCCCTGAGGGAACAGGATTCTCGGTGGCCAGTGGCGACCCGCGGCCTCGGATCGAGCGGACGGACATGACCACGGCCGCCGCCACCACGATCAGCACGACCGAAGCGAAGATGATCGACAGCGTGCCCTGGATGAACGTGTTGCGGATGACGTCGTCCAGCTGTGCGGGATTCTTGGCGGCGCCGAACGCCGTCTTGCCGGCCTCCCGGGCGTCGCGGTAGGAGAAATGCTGGGTCCAGTAGCCCAGCTTGGCGTCGCCGGAGAAGATCTTCTGCCACGACGCGGTCAGGGTGACGACCAGATCCCACAGCAGCGGAATGCCCGGGATCCAGGCCCATTTCAGCAACCCCATCTTGACCACCACCACCGTCACCACGGTCAGGGCGATGGCCGCCAGCAGCTGGTTGGCGATGCCGAACAGTGGGAACAGGGTGTTGATGCCGCCGAGCGGATCGGTGACGCCCATCAGCAGGATGGACCCCCAGGCCGCGACGACGACGACGCTGCACACCCACGCCCCGACCTTCCAACTGGGATCGTGCAGTCGGCGCAGCGGGCCGCCGAGGTTGCTCAGTCCGTCGGACAGCATGAAGCGGGCCACCCGTGTGCCGGCGTCGATGGTGGTGAGGATGAACAGCGCCTCGAACATGATCGCGAAGTGGTACCAGAACGCCTTCAAGCCGCTGCCGCCGAACACCGAGAGCACCTGGGCCATGCCGAACGCCAGGGTGGGCGCCCCACCGGTGCGCGACACGATGGACTGCTCGCCCACGCCGGAGGCAGCGTCGGTGATCTCCGCGGGCGTGATCGGGGGCCCGGAAAGGCCGAGTTTGTTGACGTAGGCCGCCGCGGTCTCAGCGGTCCCGCCGGTGGCCGCCGTCGGCGCGTTCATCACAAAGTACAAGTGCTGGTTGAGGATTGAGGCGGTGATCAGCGCCATGATCGCCACGAACGACTCGGTCATCATGCCGCCGTAGCCGATCAGCCGCATCTGGCTTTCCTTCTCCAGCAGCTTCGGCGTGGTGCCGGATGCGATCAGCGAATGGAAGCCCGACAGCGCCCCGCAAGCGATGGTGATGAACAAGAACGGGAAGAGCGACCCGGCGAACACCGGACCCGCGCCGGAGGAGGCGAACTGGGAGATGGCCGGAGCTTGCATCACCGGCCGGGCCAACAGGATCCCCACGGCCAGCAGGGCGATGGTGCCGATCTTCATGAACGTCGACAGGTAGTCGCGCGGGGCCAGCAGCAGCCACACCGGCAGCACCGAGGCGGCCAGGCCATAGAGGATCAGGCACCACGACAGCGTGACCTTGGACAGGGTGAACCACTGCTGACCCCAGTCGCTGTGGCCGACCCAGCCGCCGGCGACCACCGCCAGCAGCAGCAGTGCCACCCCGATCAGCGACACCTCCGAGACCCGGCCGGGCCGCAGGTAGCGCAGATACAGGCCCATGAAGATGGCGATGGGGATCGTCATCGCGATGGAGAAGACACCCCAGGGGCTTTCGGCCAGGGCGTTGACCACCACCAGGCCCAGCACGGCCAGCAGGATCACCATGATCACCAGGACCCCGATGATCGCCGCCGCCCCGCCCACCGGGCCGAGTTCGTCGCGCGCCATCTGGCCCAGCGAGCGTCCCCGCCGCCGCGTCGAGATGGTCAGCACCAGATAGTCCTGCACGCACCCGGCCAGCACCGCGCCGATGATGATCCAGATGGCGCCCGGCAGGTAGCCCATCTGGGTGGCCAGCACCGGGCCCACCAACGGTCCGGCCCCGGCGATCGCGGCGAAGTGGTGGCCGAACAGCACCCGCCGGTCGGTGGGCATGTAGTCGGTGCCGTTCTCGTAGATCTCCGCCGGGGTGGCGTGGTCGTCGCGGGGACGCACGATCTTCATCTCGATCAGGCGGGCGTAGAACCGGAACCCGATGACGTAGGTGCAGATCGCCGCGATCACGAACCACACCGCGTTGACCGTCTCACCGCGCAGGAACGCGATGACCGCCCAGGCGACGGCCCCCAGAACCGCGACGGCGCCGAACACGAGTTTGTGCCGGGTGGTGATCGGCGAGCGGTCGATGATCGCCACCGGCGGCAGGTCCGGGTCGGTGCGGACGAGGGTGACGTCGCCGCGGACCTCCTCGATGCATGTCATAGACGGGAATCCTCCCACCCCGGCCGGAATCCCCCGCCGACATCCACTGGATGGGGGATGCTTTAGGGGTCGATCCCGGCAGGATCTGCTTTCCCGGGTTTTCGGGGCAGACCGCGAGGAGGTGAGTCCGATGCCGGTGTGGCGCCTGCGCGACTACCACGACGAGGACCTCGACCAGGCCATCGGCGTATGGGACCAGAGTCGTGGGGCGGGCTCGGCCGAACCGGTGTTCAGCGTCGCCGAGGTGATGGCCGCCGCCCAGTCCGGCGAGCCGGCGGTGGTGGCGGAGGTGGGCGACGAGGTGGTCGGCCTGGCGGTGGCCCAGATCCAGGGCGAGCGGGCGTGGATCCTGCTGCTGGCCATCGGTTCGCGGTGGCGAGACCGGGGGATCGGCTCGGCGTTGCTGGCCGACCTGGAGCGGCGGTTGCGGTCGGCGGGGGTGCGCCGGATCTGTGCGGTGCTGCCTGATGGCGCGACGGGCGTCGCGGCGCTTGAGAACTCGGGGTACGGCCGCCACGACGGGCTGGCGTACTTCGAGTTGCTCGAGCACCTCGGACCCGAACAGGCCAACCTGCTCGACGAACTCGGCGGCCTGATGCTGCCACCGGGACTGTGGGGCGACATGGCCGGCATGGAGACCGAGAAGCAGATCATCGAGCGGCGCATCGTCGACCCGCTGGGCCACCCCGAGGTGGCCGAACGCTACGGCGTCAGTCCGCCCAAGGCCGTCATCCTGTTCGGCCCGCCGGGGACCGGGAAGACCAGCTTCGCCAAAGCGATCGCGTCGCGGCTGGGCTGGCCGTTCGTCGAGCTGTTCCCGTCCCGGCTGGCGGCCACCGGCACCGGCGGCCTGGCGGCCTCGCTGCGGGAGGCCTTCGCGGATCTGGCCGAACTCGACGAATTGGTGTTGTTCATCGACGAGGTGGAGGAGATCGCCACCGCCCGCGCCGGAGCCTCCACCGCCGAACTCGGCGTCACCAACGAACTGCTCAAGCTGATCCCGGCGTTCCGCCAGCACGACAGCCGGCTTCTGGTGTGCGCCACCAACGCGGTGCACTCGCTGGATTCGGCGTTCCTGCGGCCGGGCCGCTTCGACTACGTCATCCCGGTCGGCCCGCCCGACCAGCCGGCCCGCCACGCGGTGTGGCGGCGCTACCTCGGGGCGGCCAACGGCGGGGTCGACGTCGACCGGTTGGTCAGCGCCTCGGAACTGTTCACCCCGGCCGACATCGAGTTCGCCGCGCGCAAGGGTTCCCAGGCCGCCTTCGAGCGCGAGATGCGGGACCGGAAGGGCATGCCGGCGGTCACCGAGGACTACCTGCGGGCGATCGGGGAGGTCCGGCCGACCCTGACCCCGGCGATGCTCGAGGAGTTCGAACGCGGCAAGGCCGAATTCGCGCGCCTGTAGAGGACATCTCCAGTCACGATTCGCCATACGTGAATCATCTGAGTGATACAACAGACGCATGGCTGCCGAGGGACGCGGATGGACGTTCCTGACCAATCACGCACATGTGCTGCTGTGCCTGTCGCGGGGCGAGTCGCTGACCGCCCGCGAGCTCGGCCTGCGTATCGGCATCACCGAACGCGCCGTTCAGGCGATCCTCGCCGACCTCACCGAGAGTGGTTACCTGAACAAGAAGAGGGAAGGCCGGCGCAACCTCTACACCGTCAACACCGAAGGGCGGCTGCGCCATCCGTTGGAGGCGCACCACACCGTCGGTCAGCTCATCACCGCTCTGGATTAGCCCTGCCGACCGGCCGCCGCCGGCGGGCGGTAACGTCCGATCATGCCGATTGCACTGACCGACGACCACCGCGAACTCGGCGAGGTCGCCCGTTCCTTCCTGACGGCGCAGAAGGCCCGATGGGCCGGGCGCGAACTGCTGGACGCCGACGAGGAGACCCGGCCGCCGTTCTGGCGGGAGCTGGCCGGACTGGGCTGGCTGGGACTGCACGTCGACGAGGCCTACGGCGGCTCGGGTTTCGGGCTGCCCGAACTGGTCGTCGTCGTCGACGAACTGGGCCGTGCGGTGGCGCCCGGGCCGTTCGTGCCGACCGTGGTGGTCTCGGCGGTCATCGACGCGGTCGGCACCGATGAGCAGAAGGCCCGGCTGCTGCCCGGTCTGGTGGACGGATCCCGAACCGGCGCAGTGGGTTTCGGCGGCGCTGTGACGGTCTCCGACGGCCTGGGATCCGGAGAAGCCGGAGTGGTGCTCGGCGCCGGACTGGCCGATGTGCTGCTGCTCGCGGCCGGGCGGGACATGCTGCTGGTCGAGCGCGCCGCGGACGGCGTGACGGTTCAGGTCCCGAGAAACCTCGACCGCGGCCGCCGTTCGGGCACCGTCGCGCTCTCCGGGGCTGTCGTCGACGTGCTGCCCGGCGCGCGTGACGCCGCGCTGGCCCGGGCCCGCACGCTGTTGGCCGCCGAGTCCGCCGGCGGGGCCTCGGACTGCGTTGACGCCGCCGTCGAATACGCCAAGGTGCGCGAGCAATTCGGCCGCACCATCGCCACCTTCCAGGCCGTCAAGCACCACTGCGCCA
>NZ_JBBATF010000005.1:0-43828 GCF_040398885.1 Mycobacterium sp.
ACCGGTTCGGTCTGTGCGACGAGGAGACCCTGGTGGAGGTTCAGGCAGAGCCGGGCTGCTCCTAGCGTCCCAGGACGGCGTTGACGGAGCAGCGGACCTCGTCGCGGTCCTTGGCCGGCATCCGGAACTTCGGGTTGTCCTTGGCGACGGCGGAAGCCTGCTGATAGACGTCGATGCACGGCTTGGGCACCGCACGATCGTTCGCGGCCTTGTTGACGTTCAGGCTCCAGACGGCGAGCAGCGGAGCCAACAGAGCCAGCAGCAGCGGAACACCCGCCGCGCGCGCGTACCCGCCGGCGCCGCCGGCGTACTCCCGGTCGGCGCGCCGCTGAGCCACCGCGTAGAAGATCAGTGCCAGGCCGGCGAGCAGGCTGGCCAGCATCAGCAGCAGCGAGATGGTGGCGGGCACCGACTTCGCGAAGAACCAGGTCGGGAATCGGGCGACGACGAAGATGTCGGCGATCAGGAACACCACGCCGGCCAGCAGCGCGAGCGCGGACAGCGGACTACGGCGCGGGAAACGGTGTGCGGCGGTGGACTTCTCGCTCCCGATCACCACCTGTTCGACCTCGACGTCCGCATCCAATTCCGCGGCAAGGCCCCTACCGAGATCTCCTGAGTTGGTCATGCAGCAAATCCTATCTCAGGCGATCGCGTAGTCCTGCAACGGGAACCGGTCCTGCTCCCTGACTGCGCTGCGGATCGAGGTGGGCCGGAACAGCGGCGCCTCGCCGGAACCGTTGAACCAGTAGGAGCGGGATCCGGCACAGCTGCCCAGCACGAAGACCGAGTCGCCGAGCAGACCGGTCATCCGATCCAGGAAGCGCGAGTTGGCTTCCTCGGTGACCTCGAATGTACTTGCGCCGCAACGCTGTAACTCACCGAAGAGCCGGTTCATGTGACGCATCTGGCACTCGACGGTGTCGAACCAGGACATGCCGACCCACGCGTATGGACTCGACAGGGACAGGAAATTCGGGAAGGCCGGGATCGAAAGCCCCTCGTAGGCCTGGAATCTGTTCTCCCGCCACCACTTCCCGAGATTACGGCCGCCCCTGCCGATGATCTCGATCGCCGGCAGGTTCGCGTTCCACACATCGAAGCCGGTTGCCAGCACCAAGGTGTCGATGACGCGCTTGGTGCCGTCTTTGCCCACCACCCCGTCGGACTCGATGCGCTCGATACCGGCCGTCTCCAGGTGCACGTTGGGTTGATTGAAGACGCGGTAGTAGGTGTTGGACAGGGTGGGCCGCTTGCAGCCGTACGAATAGTTCGGCTTCAGCGCGCGGCGGACTCCCCGGTCCCGGATCGAGACGAACCGGTGCACTGCCGCCACACCGCCCACCAGTCGGCTGACCGGCTTGAAATAGCGGTACTTCCACATCGCCAGCAGAACCAGGATGTCGGTGAAGTTGTCGGTGGAGCGTCGCAGCACCTGTTGCGATCTCGGCGCGCGGGCGAAGGTCCGCTGCACCGCGGGCGCGAAGCCGAAGTCCAACTTGGGCATCACCCAGATGGGGGTGCGCTGATAAACGGTCATCTCCCCGGCCACCTTGGCCAGTTCCGGGATGAGTTGCACGCCGGTAGACCCGGTCCCGATCACCGCTATCCGCCGGCCGTCCATCGAGTAGCTGTCGTCCCACCGTGCGGCATGCACCACCTTGCCGCCGAAGGTGTCCAGGCCGGGAATGTCGGGCATCCGGGGCTGGCACAGGTAACCCGTTGCGGCGATGAGGAATTGCGCCCGCAGCGTCTCACCGCCGGCCAGCGACACCACCCACAGTCCGGCGTCCTCGTCCCACCGGGCGCTGTCCACGGTGGTGTTCAGCCGCAGGTAGCGGCGCAGGTCGTACTTGTCGGCGACGTGCTCGGCGTACCGCTTCAGTTCCACCCCCGGGGCGTACAGCCGTGACCAGTACGGGTTGGGTTCGAACCAGTAGGAGTACGTGGTGGAGGGGACGTCGACGGTCAGACCGGGGTAATGGTTCACATGCCAGGTCCCGCCCAGGTCGTCTTCGCGGTCGACGATGGCGATGTTGTCGTAGCCGAGCCGGTTGAGCTGGATTGCGGCACCCATCCCGCCGAAACCGGCGCCGACGATGACCGCGTCGAGCTGATCGGTAGTCACACCGGAAGGCTAGTCGGCGGCCTGGGACCGGGCGTCCTTGCCGGCGGCCCGGGCCGACCGCTGCGCCCCCGGCCGCTGCTTGCCGGAATCCGGCGTATCGGCCGCCGCCTTGGGCGCCGGGGCGGCGACTGCGGCCGCCGCGCGGGCCTTCGCGCGGTTCTTGTCCAGCCCGGCCGGGGCGTCCGGAGCGTCCGGAGCGGCCGGTTCGACGTCGGCCTTGGCGGCCGGGGCGGTCGGTTTCGGCGTGTCCGGGGCGTCCGGGGCGTCCGGGGCGTCCGGGGTGGTCCGTTTCGCGTCGAGCGACGGCGCCGCGGCCGCGGCCGCGGCGGGAACCGGCGCGGCGGCTTCCGCCGGAGCCGGCGCCACCTCGGTGGCGGCAGCGCTGACCAGGGTCGCCGTCGGGGTGGCGGCGGCCGGCGGCGTCACCTCGTCGAGTCCGGGACCGCCCGGATTCGCCGGGTCGCAGTCCGGGCACAGCTGCCCGATGAACGGCGTGAACAACGGGGTGAGCGCGGTGTAGGGCCAGCCCTTGAGCAGGAAGCTCTTCGGCACGAACGGATAGAAGCCCAGCCTCGACGCCGCGCCGAACCGGCCCAGCGCGGCACCGACCTCGGCACCGGTGACCGGCTCGGGGGTGTTCAGGGCCGGGTCGGCGTTGAGGTAGTTGGCCACCGAGTTGAAGGGGTCGGCCGGGTTGAGCTTGACGTAGGCGCCCGACCACGGCAGTTCGGCCCCGGTCGAGCCCGGGATCTCCTCGCCGACGGCGCCTTCCTCCTCGCTGATCGGGTCGTAGATCGTCGGGAAGGTGTAGCCCGACGTCAGCTTGCCGATCGGCGCTTTGAACATGACGTTGAGGATCGCGCCGAGGTCCGCGCAGGTCGGGCCGACGTTGCCCGTGCAACCGGGATTGGTCGGCAGGTTCGCCCGCGCCCACCAGGACAGCTGGTCGCCGAGCGGCTGGGACAGCGCCTTGAAGGGAATCGCCAGGTTGACCAGCGCCGCGGCCTTGAGCGGATCGGCCGGGTCGAAGCCCAGCGCGTTGGTCGGCGTGTAGACCCACCAGCTGCCGGTCTGCTCGAGCGCGTAGGACAGGTCGTTGAGCCCGTCGACGAGGGCCCGCGGGATGCTGGCGACCGCGGTGACGATGTTCGCCGCGATGTTGGCCGCCGAGATGGCGTTCTGGTTCAGGGCGACGGCGGTGTAGGTCTGCGGGGCCCAGATGTCACAGCCGTCGGTGTGGTAGCCCGAGCACGGCTGCCCGGCCGCGGCCAGGCTCACGGCCGCCCGCACGACGCGGGTCTCGGCCTCCTGAAGGGGCGGCGCCAACTGGGCGGCGGTCACAGCGAGGGCGCCCGCAAGGGCCGCGCCCGTCGAGACGTAGGAACGCGCAACAGCAGGCATGAAGGGGGCCTCCCCGGGACTTTGGTGAACAGGCGTCAGCTGGGACTCTAACGAAATTTTCAGAATCCGGCAAACCGCGGCGCGCCCGTCCGGCGCGCTTCAGAGCCCGCGGCCGGCCAGCCACGAGTCGATCCGTTCGGCCACCGCCGGCCATCCCGGTTCGAGCATCATGTCGTGCCCCATTTCCGGGAAGAAGACCGGTTCGGTGCGGTACGCCCGAGCGGTGGACCTGACCTCCTGCGGGGTCACGGCCCCGTCCGCCAGCGCGCCGAGGACCAGCATCGGGGCCCGCACCAGGTGCGGTCTGGGCAGCCTGAGCAAACCGTCCAGGCCGGACCTGGCGCTCTCCTCCTGCAGCCGTGCGGCGTACCGGCGAACGAGCGCCTCGGGGGTGTGCGGGGAGAAGAACCGCTCCCGGGCCAACTCCGGGGTGTTCACGTACCGCAGCGACGCCCCGGTGGCGGTCAGCTTGGCGAAGTGCCACGGATGCCGCCGGGCCCACCGCAGCCCGGAACGCAGGTATCCCTGGGGTGGCATCGAGGCCATCAGCACGCCGGCCGGGGCGTCGCGGGATTCCAGGTACTTCTGGACGATGACCCCGCCCATCGAATGGCCGACCAGCACCGGCGGGGCGGGCAGGGTACGGGCCACCGAGGTGAGGTCCTCGACGTAGTCGGCGAACGACCAGTCCCGCGGGCGCCCGGTGGCCGGGCTGTTTCCGTGGCCGCGGAAGCTCAGCGCCAGGGCGCGGTAGCCGCGGTCGGCGAAGTAGCCCAGGAAATGCTCGTCCCAGCACCAAGCGCCGTGCCAGGCCCCGTGGACGAAGAGCAGCGGGACGGGATGCGACGCACCGGCAGATCCCCTGTCGACGACTTCAAGCATTGCCGGCAGCCTACGTGGCGGGGCATAGGATCGACCGCACTATGAGCCTTCCCCCGCCGGACCCGGACAGGCCCGTCGTCGTGACCGGCGCGTCCTCGGGTATCGGCGCCGAGATCGCCCGGGGCCTGGGCCGCCGCGGCTACCCGCTGCTGCTGGCGGCGCGGCGCGCGGACCGACTGCGCGACCTGGCCGCCGAACTGGCCGGCCGGTACGCCACGCACGCCGAGGTGCTGCCGTTGGACCTCGGCGACGGCGCCGCGCGCGGCGAGTTGATCGACCGGCTGTCCGGCGCGGCCCCGGCCGGCCTGGTCAACAGCGCGGGCTTCGGGACCAACGGCCTGTTCCAGGATCTCGATGCGGGGCGGGAGAGCGAGCAGGTGCGGGTCAACGCACTGGCCCTGATGGAACTGACCCGGGCCGTTCTGCCCGGGATGATCGCGCGGGGATCCGGTGCGGTGCTCAACATCGGGTCGATCGCCGGATTCCAGCCGCTGCCCGACGCGGCGGTCTACTCGGCCACCAAGGCATTCGTGCAGACCTTCTCCGAGGCGGTGCACGAGGGGCTGCACGGGACCGGGGTGTCCTGCACGGCGCTGTGCCCGGGCCCGGTGCACACCGAATGGTGGCAGGTCGCCGGAGCCGCCCGGTCCGGACTCGGCGCGGTGACGACGCCGGTGGGCGAGGTGGCCGAGGCCGCGATCGCGGGGATGCTGGAGGGCAGGCGGGTGGTCGTGCCGGGCCTGGCCCCCAAACTGATGGGCGCCGGCGGGCGGTTCGCCCCCCGGGCCCTCCTGCTCCCGGCCCTGCGCCGGGCCGCGGCGCGGCGGCCCTAGACCGTCAGCGGTCCAGCCAGGCGCGGTTGCCGTAGCGGTCGAGGTGGACCACCTCGTTGACCGGACGGCGGGTGGTCGGGCCGTAGCGGCCCCGCGGCCATCCCAGCGGCACGATGCAGCACGGCGTCACCGACGTCGGCAGACCCAGCGTCCGGCGCGCCGAGGCCAGGCTCCACAGCGGCAGGGTGATCAGCGAGGCCCCCAGTCCCATGCTGCGGGCCGCCAGCATCAGGTTCTGCACGCTCGGGTAGATCGACCCGAAGAACCCGGACTCCGCCGCGTGCGGCATCGGCAGGTAGGGCACCCGGCCCTCGCGGACGGTCAGCCGCAGGCACGCCACCACCAGGACCGGGATCTCGGTGAAGTGGTCGACCTGCCACTGCACCGCGCGCGCCGTCTTCGCCATCGACTCGTCGGTCTCGGCGACCGCGCGAACCACGCTGCGGTAGTAGATGTTCCAGGCCTGGCGGTAGCGCCGCGCGAGCTTGGCCTTCACCGCCGGATCCTTGACGACGACGAACTCCCAGTTCTGCCCGTTGGCGCCGGTCGGCGCGCGCAGCGACAACTCGATGCACCGCAGGACCAGGGCGTCGTCGACCGGGTCGGGGCGCACTCGCCGTACCGCCCGCTGGGTCATCATCGCCTCGACCATGGTCCGGTCCAGCCGCGCTAGGGCCTCCGCGGTGGTGGGCACCGGCCCGGACCCGTCGGCCAGTGTCGGCTCAGCCACGCTCAGCCACGCTCAGCCCCGCTCAGCATTGGCGAGAATCCATCTGGTCGTGAAGCCCTGCACGCCGGGGATCTCGTCGTGGATCTTCGAACTGATGAATCTCTCGATCTGACCGCCGATCAGCGGCACCTTCGCCTGCACGTTGCCGGCGAACCGAAGCACCGATCCCCCGGCGGTGGGCGACACGGTGGCGTCCGCGGCGCCGGAGATGGGCGCCCCCGAGGCGGTGATGACGACGTCTCCGTGCAGGGTGCCGCCGGCCAGCCGCCAGGTCTCCTTGCGGACCACCGTGAGGTCGCCCCGGACCGCCTTGGCGATCAGGCCGGGCAGCGCCTGGTTGCGCATGTCCTGGGTGGTGGCCACGTACAGCGAGGCGTCGTCGAGGACGAGGGAGTCCAGTCTGATGCTGCCGCTGCCGTATTCGGTGAGCCGGGCCTGCCAGTAGCCCGGGTCGCGGAACGCGGCGTGCACCTGCTCGACAGTGGCCGGGGAGGCGGTGGAGACGTCGAACGGCCGGGGCATCGCTACCTCTCCGGCAGCCGGTCGGCGAGTCCGGCCGCGAAGCGGCGGGCCTCGTCGAGCTGCGCCGCGCTGATGTTGGTGGCCGGAATCCGCATGCCCAGGTAGCGCTCGCGGTATTCCCCCGAGCCCAGGTAGCTCGTCAGCGACAGCATCGAGCGCACCTGGTCACCCGGATACCCGAAATGGATGCCGCCCTGGTACCGCCCGCCGGCCTTCTCGGCGAGCTTGCGGACGGCATTGAGGTTCTCCCGCCAGTAGCGGCGGCAGACCACGAAGACCGCGAACGGCGTGCCGTTCAGCAGCGGTCGGGCCTCGCCGGACTTCAGGAACGACCGCAACGGCATGCTGACGTCGCGCCACCATGTCGGCGAGCCGATGCAGACGAGGTCGTAGTCGCCGCGACGCACCTCGTCGGGCGTGCGGATTCCCCCGGTGGCCTTCCGCGTCTGGGCGGGCAGCATGCCGATGAAATCCCGCCACACGTGGGTCATCGGGAACCGCGAGAACCGGTCCGCGTAGCGCGGGTCGGTGAACTCGATCGGCGCGGTGTGCACCTCGAAACCGCGCTCCCGGAAGACCTCCCCCGCCGCGTCGAGCACCTTTCGGGCCTGACCCGTGTAGCTGTAGTACAGCAACAGAACCCGGCGCGGCCGGTCCGGCTTCCCGGCACCGTCGGTCACGGGCGGACCCCCTCTCGCGGGTGTGGACGTTCGGGGGATTTCGCGCGCCCCGGCGACTACGCATACTCTCACACGGGTGAGCGACAGAGTTGCCGTGAACCTCACCGGCCCGGCCAAGACGATGCTGTCGACGCTGTACCTCAAGGCCCTCGACGCCGACCTCGAGCGCCCGGTTCTGGCCGACCGGTACGCCAGGGAGGCGATCGCCCGTATCGACTTCGACTGGAGCGAACTGGACATCAGCGGCGCGTGGGCGCCGCTGTGCACGGTTCGCACCGCGCAGTACGACATCTGGGCGCGCCGGTTCCTGGCCCGGCACCCGCACTGCACGGTGGTGCACCTCGGCTGCGGGCTCGACCCGCGGGTGTTCCGGATCGACCCCGGGCCCGACGTCGAGTGGTACGACGTCGACTTCCCGGAGGTGATCGCCCTGCGCGAGCAGGTGTATCCGGCCCGGCCGCACTACCACCTCACGCCCACCTCCGCCACCGACCCGTCCTGGCTCGACGGCATTCCGGCGGACCGGCCGGTGCTCTTCCTGGCCGAGGGCATCAGCATGTACCTCACCGAGGACGAGGGCATCGCCCTGCTCAACCACGTCGTGGATCGCTTCCCGGCCGGCGAGATCCAGATCGACTTCTTCAACTGGCTCGCCATCAGGTCACAGCGGACCCAGACGCTGGTCCGCAATTCCGGGTCGACGCTGCACTGGGCCGTCAACTCCCCCCGCGAGGTGCTGAGCCGGGTCCCGGGACTTCGGCTCCGCGAATCGGCCACCTTCTTCGACGCCAGCACCTTCGCGCGGGTGACGGCCCGCTACCGGGCCGTCAAACGGGCGGCCCGGCTGGCGCCCGCGCTGCGCAAGGCGGCCCAGTACCACGTCTACGAATTCGGCGACCTCGGCTGAGATCAGCTCTGCCGGCCGGCGACCTCGCGCAGCAGGGATTCGATTGCCGCGGTGCGCGTTTCCGGTTCCGGGCCGTGCGAGTGGTACTCGATGGTCAGCCGGCCGGCGAAGATCTTGCCGGTGTAGATCTCGATACCGGAGCCGACGGCGAAGTACAGCTCGCCGTGGCTGCCCGTCAGGGTCATGTCGGGAGGCGTCGGCATGGGCGGGACGACTCCGTTGTCGGTGAACATCACCACGTCCGGCAGACCGGGCGGGTTGCCGACGTACTGCGGGCTGAAGTGCAGGAAGGACTGCTGGATCACACCCTCGGCGATGTCGTTCTTGAAGGTGTCGTTGATGTCGCGGGCCAACTCGACGATGTCGGTGTCGCGGCGGATCTCGGCGAGATAGGTCGCGATGCCCACCGGGTTGGTGCACTCGGTGGCCGAAACCGGAGGCGACAGCAGGTAGCGCAGATCCACCGGGTAGACGTAGGGAACCGGGATGGTCGGGGTGTCCCGGACCCGCCACTCCGCGGTCAGGACCACCGCCGACAACAGCGCGTTCAGGCCCAGCTTGTTGGCCCGGCAGAAGGCGATGATGCGCTCGGTCTCCGGCTCGCCGAGGGTGCACGAGACCATCGGAACAAGCTGTGGCACAGCCGGATCGGGGACGTCGTTGGCACGCCGCGACGGGGGCAGGTCGTAGGCGAACATCGCCCCGAGCATGCGCTCGAGTCCCGAGCGGTTCTTCTTCTCCACCCCGCGGTCGGCCAGGATCTTCTCCATCGGGTCCGGCGCGGGATGCACGGCGACCGGGCTGGTGCTGCCGGTGGTCACCAGACGGGTGTAGGTGGCGAACAGTTCCTCGATCAGGCTGAACTGGTGGTGGCCGTCGGCCAGGCTGTGGTGGATGTAGAACGTCGGCTGGGCCTGGCCGTCGCGGACGAGCACGCGCAGGTGTGCCAGCGCGGCGGTCTGGTCGAACAGCGGCGCCGGCGGCCGGGCGTCCGGACCGTCGAGTTCGACCACCTCGATGCCCGGGTGCAGCAGGTCGTCCAGGACGATCTCCCAGCGTCCGTCCGGGTCCTTCTCCAGGTGCCCGCCCAGCACCGGATGGGAGTGCAGCAACTGGTCGAAGGCGTCGGACAGGGCGTCGATGTCGACGGGCCCGTCGACGTGGGCGGCCAGACCGACGAAGTTCTGCGTCTCGGCGAACATCTCCTCGCTGCGGGCGAGCTTGCGGATCGCCGACGACGGAAACACGCTCTGCCTACCTCCCCCGGCGATCAGTCACGCCTGCTGGCCCTTCGGTATCCGGCCGCCAGCGGGATCGCGATGACGGCGGCTATTCCCGCGGACCATAGCAGCGTGCCCAGCACCGGCCGCAGCACGGGTCCGCCCATCGACAGCCCGCGCATCGCCTCGACGACGTAGCTGCACGGCTGATGTTCGGCGAAGGGCTGCAGCCATTTCGGGAACTGGTCCAGCGGCACGAAGCCGGTGCTGAAGAAGAACATCACCGCCGCGATCACCTCGGTGGCCTGCGGCACCAGGGTGTTCTGCGCGTACAGGGCGATGGTCATCACCACCGCCGAGAACGCGACGCCGAAGATCGCGGGCATGAACAGCCAGGCCACGGCCTGCGGGAAGCCCTGGGTGAAGCGGAATCCCAGCAGCAGTCCGACGCACAGCACCGCCGACGTGATCAGGACGATGCGGACACCCTCGGCGACGAGCCGCGACAGCAGGCCCGACGCGCGGTGCGACGGGACGACCCAGAACCGGGACAGCAGGCCGTCGTCACGCTCCCGCATGACGCCGACCGCGACGATGATGGCCCCGGACGTCGCACCGATCAGGGACACCAGCGGAACGCTGCCGTAGAGCGCGCTGTGTCCGGTCACCCGTTTGACGCCGTCGCCCAGAACGACGTTGAGCGCCACCAGGAAGAAGGCCGGGAACAGCAGCGACTGGGCCACCGTGGCGGCGTCGCTGCTCCACCGCCGCAGGATGCGTGCGGTCAGCAGGGAGGTCTCGCTGATCAGGCTCACGGGCGCCTCGCCACCCGCGCGTGCAGCCAGGTGAACACCACGATGATGCCGGCCACCCAGGCCAGCGCCGGGCCGATGACCGACCAGGTGACCGGCGGAGCGGCCGGGGTGGAATCGCCGGCCAGCGCGCGCAGCGCGTTCAGCCACTGCGACAGCGGTTGGTCGCGCACGAACGGCTGGATCCAGTTCGGGAACCGCTCGACCGGTTGCAGGCCGACCGAGGCCAGACCGAGGGTCACCTGCGGCACCAGCAGCAGCGGTGCGGTCGCCTCCGGGTTGCGGGTGGCCGCCCCGATGAAGTCGCCCATCAACGCCAGCGCGGCGCCGATCAGCAGCGTCAGTCCGATGAATCCGGCGGTGTGCCAGAGACTTCCGTGGAATCGGAAGCCGATGATGTGGCCGCACACCAGCGACACCACCAGTGCCACCACGCAGCGGTACATGCTCGCCGTCATCCGGGCGGACAACGGCGTCAGCCGGTTCATCGGCATGGCCCGGAAGCGCCGGTTGATGCCGGCCAGGGCGTCGATCGCCGACCGGAACGCCGCCGAGACCGCCGCGAAGAAGATGGCTTGCAGCACGATCAGCGGGGTCAGGTACTGGGCGTAACTGCTCATCGGCTGCACCGCGCCGAGGATGTTCTTCAGCGGCAGGTAGAACCCGACGGTGAAGACGATCGAACCGATGACCTGGGTGGCCAGCTCGCCGTTGGCCAGGGTCGGGGCGATCATCCGGGTGGTCAGCGTCCACCACTGCCCGCGGGTGGACGGCACCGGCCGGACCGCCGAGGGGATCGCGCCGGCCGTCATGCCGGGACCCCGGCGTCGACGGCGGCGTGCCGGCCGTCCTCCTGGCCGGTCAGGCTCAGGAATACCTCGTCCAGCGACGGCCGCCGCAGCGCGATGTCCAGCAACTCGATGTCGGCCGCGCCCACCAGGTTCAGCGCCGCGATCAAGGTGTTGGCGCCGTCCGGGGCGGGCATCGAGACGCGGTCGGAGGCCTCGGTCAGCGCCGCCCGGTTCTCCTCCGGCAGCAGCGAACCGAGCGCGGCTGCCACCGCCGGGACGTCCTTCATGTCGCGCGGGACGATTTCGCAGTACGTTCCGCCGGTGCGCTCCTTGAGCGAGTCCGCGGTGCCCTCGGCGATGATGGTCCCGCGGTCGATCACGATGATGCGGTCCGACAGCGAATCGGCCTCCTCCAGATACTGCGTGGTCAACAGGGTGGCGATGCCTTCGGACTTGAAGTCCGACACCAGATCCCAGATGGCCATTCGGCTGCGCGGATCCAGCCCGGTGGTGGGCTCGTCGAGGAACACCACCTCCGGTCGCACCACCAGGCCGCAGGCGATGTCGGTGCGCCGGCGCATGCCACCCGAGTAGTTCTTCACACTGCGGTCGGCGGCGTCGACGAGGTCGAAGCGTTCCAGCAGTTCGGCCGCCCGGGACCGGGCCTCGGCCTTTTTGAGCCCCTGCAGGCGGCCGAACATCACCAGGTTCTGCCGGCCGGTGAGCATGTCGTCGAGAGCCACATGCTGGCCGGTGAGCGTGATCGCCCGGCGCACGCCGCCGGGATCGGTGCGCACGTCGCAGCCGGCGACCACCGCCCGGCCGGAATCCGGCGTCGCCAGCGTGGAGAGGATGTCGACCGTGGTGGTCTTGCCGGCGCCGTTCGGGCCGAGCAGGCCGAGAACCTCCCCGCGGCCCATCTCGAAGCTGATCCCGCGCAGCGCGGACACGGATCCGAAGGACTTCCTGAGGTCGTCGACGACGACGGCTTTGTCTGTGGCGGACATGGTTCTATGCGGCCTTATCTGGTGTCGAGTTTTCTATGCGGTGTCGATGGACGACAGGTCCACGAGCGCCAGTTCGTCTTCGGCGGAATCGATCTCGTTCTCGATGAACGCCTCTGCGGTCAGTTCCAGCAGCGCCGCCGAGAAGTGCCGGGACAGCGACTCCACATCGGCGCGGCTCAGTCGGCGGGTGTCGTACCACCAGTCGACGTGCAGCACGCCGGAGTGACGGTACGCCCGCAACTCGATGGCATGGCCCAGACCCGGCACCGCCTCCCGGACCGGCAGCGCGAGGTCCGGATCGAAACGGACCGGGGCCTCCGGCGACTGCCCGGGCGGCAGATCCGGGATGGTGCCGAGGTGGGAGAAGAAGATGTCGGCCGGCCGGCCGGCGCCGAACAGTCGCGCGGTCGGCGCGTAGACGTAGCGCAGCAGGCCGTAGCCGATCCCGTGGTGCGGGACGGCTTTCAGGGTCGCGGCGATGTCGTCGAGCAGTTCCCGCGCGCCGGCCTCCCGGGCCGTCGCGCACGGGATGGTCACCGGGTAGACGGTGGTGAACCAGCCGACGGTCCGGGCCACGTCGACGTCGGGCCGCAGCACCGAGCGCCCCTGTCCGCCCAGTTCGACGGCGACCCTGCCGTGGCCGACTGTGGCGCCGACGGCGCGGCCGAGTGCCGCCAGCAGGATGTCCTCGGTCGGCACCCCCAGCCGGCGCCGCAGGTCGTCGACCTCGCCGGTCTGCTCCGCGGTCAGCACCGAGGGCAGCCGGGCGAGGTCCCCGGCGCCGGGGGGTTCCGGTGCCGGTTCGGCCACGCTCAGCGAGGCCTCCCGCACGACGCCGAGCCAGTGGTCCCGGCTTTCCAGCACCGCCGGGTGCAGGGCCAGCCCGGCGCACTGGTGCAGCCAGTCCCGCCACGGCGTGCGCACCGGCTCGAGAACGATCGGATCCCCGGCCAGCCGCTGGCCGAAGGCGGTGAACACATCGGTGAGCAGGATGTCGCGGGAGGGGGGGTCGGCGGCGACGCCGTGCAGCCCCAGCATCAGGTACGCCCGGTCCTGCGCCCCGACGTAGGCGGCGTTCAGCGGTGAGCCGGGCAGGTGCTGTGCGCGCATCTGTTCGGAGAGGACGGCCATCACCGCTTCGCGCTCGGCGTCGCTGCCCGCTTCGATGCCCGCCGGCAGGGTGTGGGTGCTCAGCGCGGTGAACTCCTCGGGCCCGCCGAGCCGCTGATCCCAGTTCGTTTTTTTCGGCGTTCCGCCGTGATCGACGAGCCGAAGCCGCAGTGCGTCATGGTGATTCGCCACCGCGGTCAGCACGGCGCGGACGTCGTCGACGCTGACGTCCGGGCGCAGTTGGAGCACCAGGGGGACCCGCCAACCGCCGACGTCGCGCAGGCCGTGCTCGAGGAAGTGGGCGACGTTGGGCGGCACCGGCGGATGGCCGGAGTCGCCGCGGGTGCGACGGGCGAGGCTGCCCTCGGCGTAGCGGGCGGTGACCGCGCGGGCCAGTGCGGCGGGCGTCTGGTTCTCGTAGAGGTCCTGCGGGGTGAGGTCCAGGCCCTCCTTGGCGGCCGTCATCGCCACGCTGATCGCCACCAGCGAGTCGCCGCCCACCTCGAAGAAGTTGGTGTTGCGGTCGACCCCGGAGACACCGAGGCACTGCGCCCAGATCCGCAGCAGGGCGGCCTCCACCTGGGAGGTGCCCGAGACCGGCGCGGCGACGTCGGCGGCGGCCGGGGTCTCCCCGGCCGCGCCGGACATTCCGGCCGCGCCGGCCCGGCTGGCCGGATTGTGTTCGATCCAGTGCCGTTGCCGCTTGAAGGGATACCCGGGAAGCGACACCAGGGTCGGCTGGGCGCCGATGCGCGGGGTCCAGTCGACCTCGACGCCGGCCGCCCAGAGTTGGCCGAGGGCGAGCAGGAAGGTGTCGCGGTCGCTCCGGTTCTGCGCCTGGTGGCGCATCAACCGGACGGCCCGGTGCCCGGCCGCCCAGGCCGGGTGGCGCATGGCGGAGGCGGTCAGCGTCCCGCCCGGACCCACCTCGACCAGCACCCGGGCCGGGTCGGACAGCAACACGCCCAGTTCGTCGGAGAACCGGACGGTCTGGCGGATCTGCCTGGCCCACATCGACGGGTCCGTCGCCTCGGCGTCGGTCATCTGCGTCCCGGTGACGTTGGAGAGCAGCGGGATCCGCGGTGCGCGCAGGTCCAGCCGGGACAGGAACGCGGTGAACTCGGGGATCACCGGGTTCATCAACCGGGAGTGGAAGGCGTGCGCGGTGCGGACCCGCCGGGCCACGATGCCGCTCTCGGCCAGCCGGGCCTGGAAGTCGCGGACGGCGTTGTCGGAGCCGGCCACCACACAGCTTCCCGGGTCGTTGATCGCGGCCAGATCCACGTCGGCGGTGAGGTGTTCGGCGATGGCGTCCGGACCGAGGGCGACCGCCACCATCACGCCCCGCGCGGAGGCGTGCATCAGGCGGGCGCGCATCGAGACCGCCTTCACCGCGGTCGGCAGGTCGAACACCCCGGCCAGCGTTCCGGCCACCCATTCGCCGATGCTGTGCCCGGCCAGCGCCGCCGGCCGGATACCGTAGGACTCGGCCAGCTTGGCCAGCGCGTACTCCACCGCGAACAGCGCGGGCTGGGCCCGGTCGGTGCGCTCGAGGTTGCGGCCGCTGCCGTCGAAGACCTCGGCGCGCAGGTCGAACCCCATCTCGGCGCCGAAGGCGGCCGCACAGGCGTCGAAGTGCTCCCGGAACACCGGTTCGCACTCGTGCAGACCGCGGGCCATGCCGATGTGCTGGGCCCCCTGGCCGGGGAAGACGAAAACCACCCGGTCCGAGCTGTTCTGGGCGCCCGAGCCGGGCGCGGGGGCCTCGCCGACGAACACGTTGTCGTGCTCGGCGGCGCCCAGCACCGACGCGGCGTGCTCCTGGTCGTTGACCACCGCCGCCATCCGGACCAGTTCCCGGCGCCGGCGGGTCAGGGTGTAGGCGGCGTCGGACAGGCTGACCTCGTCGGCGTCGGACAGTTCGGCCGCCAGGGCGTGCCGGGCGCCGTCGAGGGCCTCGGCGGTGCGCGCCGACAGCAGCAGCACCTGGGGGGCGTCGTTGACCTCCGACTTGGCGACGGCGGGCGCCTCCTCCAGCACGATGTGGGCGTTGGTGCCGCCGACCCCGAAGGAACTCACACCGGCGCGCAGCGGTCCGTTCCACTCCCACGGCCCGTCCTGGCCGCGGATGGCGAACGGTCCGCGGTCGATGTGCAGTTCGGGATTGGGGCTGGTGTAGTGCAGCGTCGCCGGGATGGCCCGGTGCTTGAGGCAGAGGATGGTCTTGATCAGTCCGGCGATGCCGGCCGCGGTCTCGAGGTGGCCGATGTTCGACTTGACCGATCCGAGGTGGCACGGTCCCTGCCGGTCCTCCTCGGAGATCGCGAACGCCTGCCGCAGGCCCTCGATCTCGATCGGGTCGCCCAGCGGTGTGCCGGTGCCGTGCGTCTCGACGTAGCTGATCGTCGAGGCGTCGACTTCGGCGACCGCGTGCGCCTCGGCGATCACCTCGGCCTGGCCGGCGGCGGTGGGCGCCGCGTAGTTCATCTTCGTCGCGCCGTCGTTGTTCAGCGCCGAGCCCCGGATCACGGCGTGAATCCGGTCCCCGTCGTCGAGGGCGTCCTGCAGCGGCTTGAGCACGACCACACCCACTCCGCTGCCGAAAATCGTTCCGTCCGAACGGATGTCGAAGGGACGGCAGCGCCCCGTCGGTGACACCATGGACCCCGGTTCGTACCAGTAGCCGACGTGGTGCGGAACCCGGATGGAGGCGCCGCCGGCCAGCGCCATCTCGCACTCGCCGTTGAGGATGCTCTGACAGGCCAGGTGGACGGCCACCAGCGAGGACGAGCAGGCGGTCTGGACCGCCAGCGCCGGGCCGCGCAGGTTGAGCAGGTGGGCGACCCGGGTGGCCAGGTGGTCCTTGTCGTTGCTCAGCGACATCGCGACCATGTCGAAGCTCGCACCCTGCCCGATGACCATGGCGGGGTCGTAGTGCGACATCACGTTGTAGAGCAGGTAGCCGCTGGTGGAACTGGTCCCGAACACACCGACGGTCTTCTCGGTGTCGGACGGGTCGAAGCCGGCGTCTTCCAGGGCGTGCCAGGCGGCCTGCAGGAAGAGCCGGTGCTGGGGGTCGAGCATGCGCGCGGCCTGCGGGGTGAATCCGAAGAAGTCGGCGTCGAACTCCTCGATGCCGGGCAGCAGCGCCGCCCGCCGGACATAGGCGCGGTTGGCCAGGGCCTGCTCCCCCACCCCGGCGTCGATCAGGTCGTCCTCGGACAAATCGACGATGGATTCCACGTCGTCGCGCAGGTTGCGCCAGAACTCCGACACCGAGGCGGCGCCGGGGAACCGGCCGGCCATGCCGACGACCGCGATCGCGTTGGGACTGACGGTGGTCACGGTCGCTGTCTCACCTTTCGCCGCGCCGCCGCCTGTTGGCGGGCGGCGGCTCGTTGTTGGGCACGGTCACGAACGGCGTTGGGACGTTCGGTGGTGGCCTCGGCGAGGCCGAGTTGACGGATCAGGTCCACGGCCAGGTCGGCCAGCGTGGCGCCTTGCAGGATAAGCGCCACCGGCGGTTCGACGCCGAAGTCGGACCGGATGGTGTTGCGCATCCGCACCGCCATCAGGGAGTCCATCCCCAGCCCGGTCAGCGGCTGGTCGGCCGCGATGGCGCCGTCGGCGGAGAACCCCATCACCGCGGAGATCCTCTTGCGCAGCCGTGCCGTGACGATCCGGTCGACCTCCTCGGCGGACATCCCGCGCAGCGCGTCCGGCCCGGCCCAGTCGTCGTCGGCGTCGCCGAGGTCGAGTTCACCGGCCAGGTTGGCGAAGAAACCGAGTTCGCCGATCTCCGGGAAGGCCTCCGCGGCACGGTCCAGGCGCAACCGGGCGACGCCGACCTTGCCCAGGTCGCCGGCCAGGACGGCCTCCAGCGCCTCCAGGCCCTCGGCCGGGTCCATCGGGTCGAGCACGCTGAAGGTCAGTGCCCGGGCCAGACCGACGTCCGCCCACTGTCCCCAGTTGATCGCGGTGGCCGGCAGGCCGGCCGCCCTGCGCCATTCGACCAGCGCATCCAGCCAGGCGTTGGCGCAGGCGTAGGACAGCTGCCCGGGCGAACCCAGCAGCGAGGCCATCGAGGAGAACGCCGCCCACCAGTCCAGTCGCCGGCCGGTCCCCTTCTCGTCCAGGGCCTGGTGCAGCCGCAGCGCGCCGGCGGCCTTGGGTGCCCAGATCGCCTCCAGGCTGTCCCTGGTGAGGCCGCCGACCAGTTCGTCGGCCAGCACCGCCGCGGAGTGGATGACGCCCCGCAGCGGTCTGCCGTCCGCTTCGGCCGCCGAGACCAGCCGTTGCGCGACCCCGGCCTCGGCCAGGTCGCCGAGTTCGACGACGATCTCGGCGCGCTCACCCAGTCCGGCCAGCACCGCCCGCGCGGCCTCGGTGGGAGCGCTGCGCCCGTTGAGCACCACCCGCCCGGCTCCGCCGTCCACCAGCCAGGCGGCGACCTTCAGGCCGATCCCGCCGAGTCCGCCGGTGACGATGTAGGAGCCGTCCGGACGGACGACGGGGTCGATGCGGCGCTCCGGTTCGGCCGCCCGGGCCAGCCGTTCGACGTAGCGGCGCCCGCCGCGCCAGGCCACCACGTCGTCGGCGGTCGGCGAGGCCAGTTCGATGGTCAGCGCCGCCGCGGCGTCGTCGTCGGCATCCAGGTCCACCAGCGTGGTGCGCAGCGCCGGGTGCTCGTAGGCGAGCACCCGGACCACGCCCCGCAGGGTGCCGGCCACCGGGTTGCCCGCGCCCGGACTGCCGTCCACCACCAGTCCGCCGCGGGTGACCAGCCACAGCCGCGGTGGCCTGCCGTGCCAGCCGCCGATGATGCTGCGCACCCCCGCGGCCACCGACCAGACCAGGTCCCGGGCATGGGTCAGGGCGGCCTCCGGGTCGCTGTCCTGAGCCGGATCGGCGGCCAGGAACACCACCCCGGCAGGCGGCAGCGCGGGGTCGCCGGCCACCTCCGCGAAGGCGTCCTTGACTTCGGACTCGTTGTTGAGGTCGGCGGTGATCACCCGCCGCCGCGGCGAGAGGAACCCCACGGCGAATTCCGCCGCGGCCGAGTCCGGACCGTCGGTCAGGACCAGCCAGCTGCCCTGCGGCTCGGTGCCCGACGGGGCAGGCGTCTCCTCCCACACCGGCCGGAACAGCTTGCGGGACAACGGCAGTGGAACGGTCTGGCGCTGAACGCGGCGCAGGTAGACACCGGTCACCTCCGCGGTCGGGGTGCCCGCCTCGTCCATCAGGGTGATCCGCCCGACCGCGTCGCCGGCGCCCTCGGCGATGCTGACGAGTTCGGCCCGGCACCGGGCCCGGCGGCCCACGTCGCCGAACACCCGGATGGATTCCATCGCGACCGGCAGATAGGTGACGTCCCCGGAGTCGGCGAGGATCTCGGCGGGCATCGCCGCGGCCAGGCTCTGCAGCGCGGCGTCGAGCATCACCGGGTGCAGCACGGCCCCCCGGTAGGGGGTCGCCTCATCGGGCAGCACGATCTCGGTCTCGGTCGCACCGCCGGCGGTGCGGACGATCCGGGTCAGCGCGGCGAAAGCCTGTCCGTGATAGGCGCCGGTGCGGCGCAGCGCGGTGTAGAAGTCGTTGGGCGCCAGCGTCGCGCCGCCGCCTCCCGTCCCGGCCGCCGCCGGCGCGGGGGCCGCCGCGGTCACGGCGGCGATCCGGGCGACCGCGTGGCGCTTCCAGGTACCCGACGCCGAGCGGGAGTGGATCTCCACCCGGGCGCCCTCCCCGTCGGAGGCCAACTGGGTGGTCAGCCGGGTCTGGTCGTCCAGTGGCAGCATCTGCTCCACCTCCAGGCGGGTCACCTCCAGGTTCCGCGGCGCCACCCCCAGTGCCTCACAACCGGCGGCCAGGGCGATCTCGGCGAAACCCGCGCCGGGCATGACCGGCTGGCCGTGCACCCGGTGGTCCTGAAGCCACGGGTTGGCCTCGGTTCCCACATCGGACTGCCACACGTGGCCCGTCCCGGCGGGCAGTTCGACGTGGACTCCCAACAGCGGATGCGATCCGGCGAATTCCCTTCCCCCCGAGGGTGTCTGCATCCAGTAGCGGGTGTGCAGCCAGGGCGTCGGGGGCAGGTCGACGAGCAGGTCCCCGCGTTCGGCCGCGGCCCTGTCCACCGGCGGCCGCACCAGGGCCAGCTGGGTGTGGAAGGTCAGCGTCTCCGGGTGGTCGCGATTCACCGTGCCGGAGACCCGGGCGTTGCGCCGGCCCAGCGTCTCGTTGAGCGCATGGGTCAGCAGCGGGTGCGGGCTGATCTCGATGAAAGTGCTGTGGTCGGCCGCGGCCTCTGCCACCGCCCGGCTGAACCGGACCGGGTTGCGCAGGTTCGCCACCCAGTATTCGGCACCGAAAAGCGTTGTGCCCCCAGGATATTCGGCGGTATTGATCACCGGGATCGTCGGACCGACCGGCGACAGGTGCTGCAGCGCGGTCCGCAACTCGGTCAGGATCGGGTCGACGGTGGCGTGGTGCGATGCCACATCGACCTCCACCCGCCGGGCCAGCTTGCCCTGGGCGTCGACCTTGGCGACGAGCTCGTCGACCAGTTCCGGCGGCCCGGCGATCACGGACTGGTTCGGCGAGGCGTACACCGCGACCGAGATCTCCGGGTAGTCCGAGATCAGCCGCTCGGCGGCCGGGGCGTCGAGTTCCAGCAGCGCCATCGCGCCCTGACCGGACAGCCGCGACATCAGCCGGGACCGGGTGGCGATCACGTCCAGGCCCTCGGCCGGGGTCAACGCGCCGGCCACCACCGCGGCGGTGACCTCGCCCATCGAGTGGCCGATCACCGCGTCGGGCTCCACCCCGTAGGAGCGCCACAGCTCGGTCAGCGCCAGCTGGATCCCGACCAGCACCGGCTGGATCCGGGCGATCCCGGTCAGCGGCTCCCCCACCTCCAGGACGTGCCGCAGCGAGAACCCCACCTTGTCGACGAACGCCGGTTCCAGCGCGTCGACCGCCGCCGCGAAGGCCGGCTCGTCGACGAGCAGTTGCCGGCCCATCCCGGGCCACTGCGCGCCCTGACCGGAGTAGACGAAAACCGTGCCGGGCCCGGGCGAGGCCTCATGGCTGGCGGTCACCCCCGGACCGGGCCGGCCGCCGGCCAGCGCCCGCAGACCGCTGACCGCCTCGTCGTGGTCGCGTGCCGAGACCGTGGCGACGGTGCCGTAGCGGCTCCGGTGGTTGAGCCCCGCGGCGACGTCGGCGATCGGGATCGACGCGCCGGAACCGGCCATCCAGTCGGCCAGCACGCCGGCGGTCGCGGCGACCCGCTGCGGGGTCTTGCCGGAGACCACCAGGGTCGTCACCGCCGGGCCCGCCGCCGACGGCGGCCGCGGGGCCGGACCCTGCTCGAGCACCACGTGCGCGTTGGTGCCGCCCATCCCGAACGACGACACCGCGGCGCGGCGCGGACCGTCGCCGGCCGGCCACGGCACCGGTGCGGTCGGGATGAAGAACCGGGTGGCCGAGGGGTCGATCGCCGGATTCCACTCGGTGAAGTTCAGGTTCGGCGGGATGACGGAATGCCGCAGCGCCAGAACCGTTTTGATCAAACCGGTGATGCCCGCGGCAGCCTCTAGATGACCGAAGTTGGTCTTCACCGCCCCGAGCGCGCACGGAGATTCGCCCCGGCCGTAGGCGGCGGCGAGTGCGTCGAATTCGATCGGATCGCCCAACGCGGTCCCGGTTCCGTGGGTTTCGACGAAGTTCACCGACGACGCCGCGACGTCCGCCGAACGCAGCGCCCGGGCGATCACGTCCCGCTGGGCCGGGGCATTCGGCGCGGTCAGACCGTTGGACCGGCCGTCCTGGTTGACCGCCGACCCGCGCACCACCGCAAGGACCCGGTCACCGTCGCGGACGGCATCGGTGAGACGCTTGAGCACGACCATGCCGGCGCCCTCGCCGCGCACGAAGCCGTCCGCCTGCGAGTCGAACGCGTTGCACTTGCCCCGCGGTGACAGCATCCCCCATTTACCCAGTGCCAGTTGGGTTTCCGGGCGCAGCGCGAGGTTCACCCCACCGGCCAGGGCCAGATCGCTCTCCCGCATCCGCAGGCTCTGGCAGGCCAGGTGCACCGATACCAGCGACGAGGAGCACGCGGTGTCGACCGCCACCGCCGGACCGCGCAGACCGAGCAGGTAGGCGATCCGCCCGACCGTGACGCTGTGCGCGTTACCGGTCGCGGAGTAGGCGTCGATGGTGTTCGGGTTGTCCCCGGCGATGGTCTGGTACTCGTTGTAGTAGACGCCCAGCATCACCGCGGCGCGGGTCTCGGCCAGCTTTTCCGGCGCCAGGCCGGCGTTCTCCAGCGCTTCCCAGGCCACTTCCAGGGCCACCCGCTGCTGGGGGTCCATCGCGACGGCCTCGCGGGGGGAGATGCCGAAGAAGTCCGCGTCGAAACCGGCGACGTCGGACAGGAAGGCGCCCCACTTGGTGGGCATCCGCCCCGGCGCCATCGGATCGGGGTCGTAGAACGCTTCGGCGTCCCAGCGGTCCGGGGGCACCACCTTCACCGCGTCGGTGCCGTTCTCCAGGAACTCCCAGTACTGCTCGGGCCCGCTGATCCCGCCGGGCAGCCGGCAGCCGATGCCGATCACCGCCACCGGTTCGGCGCCGGAGATCCGGGCGGCCTTCTCGAACTGCTCGGCCAGCGTTCCGCGCTGCTCGGCCGTCATGGCCGAGATCCGATCGAAGGTCGTCTTCATCGGGCTTCACCTTCCACACTGTCGAAGAGAGCGTCCAGCACGCTGAAGGCGTCCTCGGACGCCTCCTCCGCGTGCTGCTCCTCGGGTTCGGACGCCGGGATCAGCAGCCCTGCGACATGTTCGGCGAACGTGCTGAGGGTCGGGTGATTCCACAGCATCGTCGCCGACAACTCCAGTTGCACCAGCGCCTTGGCGTCGCGCAGCAGAGTCATCGCCATCATCGAATCCAGTCCCAGCTCCGGGAACGGCCGGTCGAAGTCGACCGCGGACTCCGGCATGCCCAGTTCGCGGGCCAGGATGCCGCGCAGCCTGAGCTTGAGTTCCTCGACGACCTGATCGCCGGTCATCGTCGAGAAGTCCGGCACGTCGACCGGCGCCGCCGCCGGTGCGGACTCGGCCGGGCCGGCCACCGAATCCACCTGCGCGAAGCGCAGGCCGCGGATGTCCAGGCACGCGGCGCCGTCGGCGCCCCGCGCGGTCAGGTCGACCACCAGCTCGCCGGGCGCCCCGGCGCGCCGCCGGACCTCCACCACGGCCTCGGCCGCCGGCTCCGCCGCGACCTCGACACCGTCGATCGCGGCGGGCAGCATCAGCGACTCGCCGCCCTCCAGCAGGCGGGCCAGGTGAACCGCGGCGTCGATCAGCGCCACCGCCGACGGCTCGGGCAGGCCGACGGCGGCCCGCAGACCGCCCGGCGCCGGCTCGCAACTGTGCACCGACCAGTCGAACGGCTGCCCCTCGACGCCGGACTTGCGCTGCAGTTCGGTGATCGCCGACGCGTCCCAGGCCGGTGCCGCCCCTTCGGCGGTCTCCCCGTCGGCGCACGGGACAGGCTTCTCGGGCAGCACCGCGGCGACCGCGGCGCTGCAGTGCCGCGTCCAGCGGTCGGCGGGGGTGTCCGGCCCGGCGCTCGAGGACAGCGTGACCGCGTCCCCGTCGGCCATGACCTGGATGACGCGGGGCTGCTCGGCGACGACCGGGTACTCGAACCGGACGTCGCCGAGGATCGCCGGGCCCGACCGGCCCGGTCGGGCCGTCACGAGGGTCTGCAGCAGCACCGAGACCGGCACCACCTCGACACCGCGGACCCGGTGCCCGCCCGGGTACGGTTTCGCACCGGGCAGCAGCGCGGCCCGCCAGTGGCCGGCGCCGACCGCCTCGCCGAGCAGCGTTCCGGGGTCCGGCCCGGGCACCGCGCCGATGTCGGCCGCGTCACCGCCGGCCAGCAGCCGGCGGATCACCGGCAGCGGCGCCCGCATCTGGTAGGCGTCGGCCAGCCGCTGCCAGTCCGCACCGGCGACGACGCACTGCACGCCGGCGTCGGGACTGAGCACCGCGGGCAGCATCCGGATGGCGACGTCGTTCGGCATCGGTTGCAGCCCTGCGGATTTGGTCGACGGCTGGGCATCGGCCCAGGTCTTCCACAGGCCCCACTCGACGACCGTCGCCGCCAGGCCCATGGTCCGCCGGGCATAGGCCAGACCGCCGAGGAAGGTGTTTGCCGCGGTGTAGTGGCCCAGCCACCTGGATCCGATGATCCCGGTGATCGAGGAGAACAACACGAAGCGGCGCACCGGGTTTCGCAGCGTGAGGCGGTGCAGCACGGCCGCGGCGTCCAGTTTGGACCGGAACATGGTGTTGACGTCGGCGTCGCTCATCTCGGTCAGCAACGCCTCGCCGCCGGCCAGCGCGGCCAGATAGACGCCCTCCAGGGCCGGCAGGTCCGCCCCGAACCGCGCGAACAGGCGGGTCATCGCGGCCTCGTCGGCGGCGTCGGCGGCCACCTCGACCAGCGTGCATCCCGACGCCTTCAGTTCCTCGGCGAGTTCGGCGGATTGCCCTGCGCCACTGCGGGATACCGCAACGACGGTGCCGGCGCCCATCTCGGCGAGCTGACGGATCAGGTACGGTCCGACGTTGCCCGTCGCGCCGATCACCAGGTGGCTGGTGTGCCCTTCGAACCGGGTCGGCACCACCGCGGGAGCGGTGTGCGGCTGCAGGCGCGGCACATGGCGCCGGCCCCGGCGGTGGACCGCCTGGTCGTCGTCGCCGGCGCCGTCGGCCTCGGCGGCCAGGATCCGGGCGACCAGTTCGGCGGGAACCGACTCGTCGACGTCGACGATGCCGGCCCAGATCTCCGGGTGCTCCAGCCTGATGGTGCGGCCCATCCCCCACAGCACGGCGTGCGCCGGGTCGGCCCGGTCGCCGTCCTCGATCGGCTGGCCGTTGCGGGTCAGCACCATCAGCCGCGGCGGCTCGGCCATCCCGGCCAGCACGGTGAGCAGCCGGCGCGCGGAGTTGAACAGCCGGTAACCCGCGGCGGCGTCGATGCCGGTCAGCGGCGGCGGCGCGTAGAGGACGTAGTCGACTCCGGTGAGCGCCGCGTGCGAGGGGGCGCCGGCCGCCAGGTCGGCGATGTCCAGGGCGCGGGAGTCCCCGCCGAGCAGCGCCGCCAGTTCCGCGGCCTGGCCGGGGTCGCCCAGCACCAGCCAGCTGCTGTCGCCGGCGCCGTCCGGCAGGTCCCGGACCGGCCAGTCGAGCCGGAGGAACCAGTCCCCGGTCCCGCCGGCGCCGCCGGACCCCGCGGCGGGTGCCGCGGCCGGCTGTTCCGTCGGCGTCGCCAGCCAGTGCCGGGTGTGGTGCCACGGGGTCGCCGGGAGGGCCGGACGCGGCCCGCAGACGTGCGGCGCCTCCGGCGGGCGCACCGTGCGGGTGGCGTTCAGGCCGGCCCGGAAGCTGAAGGTGTCGTTGGTGTCGCGCTGCAGAGTGCCCAGGGTGTGGTGGTGGGTGCCCTCGAGACTCTGGTCCACCGCGTAGCCCAGCAGCGGGTGCGGGCTGACCTCGATGAAGAAGGTGTGCCGGGCGCCGGCGGCCGCCACCGCCTGGGTGAAGCGCACCGGGTTGCGGAGGTTGTCGACCCAGTGTTGGGCGTCGAAGGCGGCGCTGCCGTCCCGGCCGCCGGTGGTGACGAACACCGGGATCGCCGGCGGCCGCGGGGACAGGTCGGCCAGTTCGGTGCGCAGGTCCGGCAGTACCGGGTCGATGATCGCGTGGTGGGAGGCGACGTCGACGTCCACCCGCCGGGCCAGCCTCTCCTGCGCGGAGACCACCGCGATGACCGCGTCGACCTGATCGGGCGGTCCGGCGACGACGACCTGGTGCGGCGAGGCCTCCACCGCGACGGTGACCCCGGGGTGAGCGGCGAGCAGCTCTTCGGCGGCGGCGCCGGACAATTCCAGCAGGGCCATCGCACCCTGCCCGGACAGCCGGGCCATCAGGCGCGACCGGGTGGCGATGACTTTGAGTCCGTCGGCCGGGCTCAGCGCCCCGGCCACCACCGCCGCGGTCACTTCGCCCATGGAGTGCCCGATCACCGCGTCGGGGGTGACCCCGTGCGCCCGCCACAGCTCGGTCAGCGCCAGCTGGACACCCACCAGCACCGGCTGGATCCGGTCGATGCCGACGACGGCCTCGCCGGATTCCAGGATCTGGCGCAGCGAGAACCCGGCCGCCTTGACGAAGGCCGGCTCCAGGTCGTCGACGGCGGCGGCGAACGCCGGTTCGTCGGCCAGCAGCCGCCGGCCCATCCCGGCCCACTGCGAACCCTGCCCGGAGTAGACGAACACGGTGCCGGTCCCGCACGGACCGGCGTGCGGGGCGACCACGCCCGGCGCCGGGTAGCCCCCGGCCAGCGCGCGCAGGCCCGCCACCGCCTGCCCGCGGTCGCAGGCCGTCACGGTGGCGAAGACCGGGTAGCGGGCCCGGTGGTGGTCGAGCGTGTGGGCCACTCCGGCCAGGTCGACGTCGGTCGCCTCCAGCCAGCCGGCCAGCCGCTCGGCCGTCGCGGCGACCCGCTCGGCGGTTCGGCCGCTGACCACCAGGGTGCTGACCGGCGGCTCGGGTTGGGCCGGCGCGGGCCCGGTGACCGGCGCCTGCTCGATGACGACGTGGGCGTTGGTGCCGCTGACCCCGAACGAGGACACCGCGGCCCGCCGCGGACGGCCGGCCTCCGGCCAGTCCAGCGGCTCGGCGGCGATGACGAACTTCGACGCGCCCGGCCCGGCCTGCGGGGTGAGCTTGGTGAAATGCAACTGCCGCGGGATGTGCCCGCGGGACACGCTCAGGACCGTCTTGATGAACCCGGTGACGCCGGCCGCCGACTCCAGGTGGCCGAGGTTGGTCTTCACCGAGCCCAGCACCAGCGGCGCCGAGCCGTCGCGGTCGCCGTACACCTCGGCCAGCGCGTCGAGTTCGATCGGGTCGCCCAGCCCGGTGCCGGTGCCGTGCGCCTCGACGTAGTCCACCTCCGAGGGCGCCAGTCGCGCCGCGTGCAGCGCCTGGCGCATCAGCGCCTGCTGCGCGGGGCCGTTCGGCACGGTCTGCCCGCTGCTGGCGCCGTCCTGGTTGACCGCCGACCCGCGCACCACCGCCAGCACCGAATCGCCGTCGCGCAGCGCGTCCTCCAGGCGCTTGAGCACCACCACGCCGCAGCCCTCGCTGCGCACGTAGCCGTTGGCGTCGGCGTCGAAGGTCTTGCAGGTCCCGTCCGGCGAGAGCATGCCGAAGCGCGAGCAGGCGATGCTGTTCTCCGGGCTCAGGATCAGGTTGACCCCGGCCGCCAGCGCGGTGTCGGTCTCCCTGCGGCGCAGGCTCTCACACGCCAGGTGGATGGAGACCAGCGACGACGAGCATGCGGTGTCCAGGACGACCGCCGGGCCGCGGGCGCCGAGGAAGTACGACAACCGCCCGGCGGCGAAGTTCGGCGCGTTGCCGAACGGGATGTAGGCGTCGATCTGCTCGCGGCGCAGCTTGCCGGCCACCGAGTGGTAGTAGTCGTTGGTGGTCAGGCCGATGAAGACACCGGTCTGGGTGCCGCGGATGGTCTGCGGGTTGATCCCCGCGTTCTCCAGTGCCTCCCAGGTGACTTCGAGCAGCAGCCGTTGCTGGGGGTCGATCGCCGCCGCCTCCCGGGGGGCGATGTTGAAGAACTCGGCGTCGAACTCGTCGGGCTGCCAGGAGGTCAGGAACCCGCCTTCGCGGTTGCAGATGGTGCCCGGCACGGTGTGGTCTTCGGAGTAGTAGGCGTCGGCGTCCCATCGGTCGGCCGGCACCCGGATCACCCCGCTGGCGCCCTCGCGCAACAGCGTCCAGAACTCCTCGGCGTTGCCGACCCCGCCGGGCAGCCGGCAGCCGATGCCCACCACCGCGATCGGCTCGGTGGAGGCCTTCTCGGCGATCGCCAGGCGCGCGGTCAGATCGTCGATCTTGCGCAGCGCCTCGGTGATGATCGCGCGGCGGTCCGGCGGCGGGGCTGACGGGGTGGTCATGGCGGTTAGCTCAGTCTTTCCGATAGTTGCCGCAGCAGTTCGTCCTCGGCGAGGTCACCGTAGTCATCGCCGTAGTCTTCGCCGTCGGCGGCCTCGACGCCAGCAGCGGTCTCCGGCAGCCGCGCCGAGAGGTAGCCGACCAGGTCGTCGACGGTCGGGTAGTCGAAGATCACCGACGCCGGCAGTTCCTCGCCGAGAGAGTCGCTGAGCGATCGCCGGAGCGCGACGCTCATCAGGGAATTCATCCCCGATTGGAAGAATCCCGCCGAACGGTCCACCTCCTGCGGCGCGGCCAGGCCCATGGCCTCGGCCACCAGTGCGCACACGTGCTCGGTGAGCACGGCCCGCCGCCCAGCCGGCTCGCCGTCCCGCAGGGCCGAACGGAACGGCGTCTCGGCGCCGGCGGGATCGTCGGCGCTGGTTTCGGACACCAACTCGTCGACGATGTGCAGCGAGGCCCGGGTGCGGTAGGCGGCGGCCAGCCGGCCCCAGTCCGCGGCGACGATCGCGCAGCAGACCGGCGCCTCGGGGCCGGTGAGCACCGACAGGGCGCGGATGGCGGTGTCGTCGGGCATCGGCAGCAGCCCGGAGTCCAGGGTGACCTGGCGTTCGGAGTCGGACTGGGCGTCGGCCAGGGACTTCCACCAGCCCCACTCGACGGCGGTGGCCGGCAGCCCGGCCGCCCGCCGCGCGTGAGCGAAGGTGTCCAGGAAGGTGGTGGTCGCCGCGTAGTGGCCCAGCCACCTCGAACCCAGCAGCCCGGAGATCGACGTGAACAGCACGAACTGGCGCACCGGGTGCTTGAGCGAGAGCCGGTGCAGCAGCCAGGCGGCGTCGATCTTGGGGCCGAACATGGCGGCGACGTCGTGATCGGTCATGTCCCGCAGGGTCGTCGGGCCGCCGCCGAACGCGGCCAGATAGACACCGGCCAACGGGGGAAGGTCGGCGCCGAAACGGTCGAACAACGCGGTGAGCGCGGCTTCGTCACCGGCGTCGGCGGCGACGGTCACCAGCCGGATTCCTTTGAGCGACAGCGCTTTTGTCAATCCGTCCAGCCGGGAGCCGGGGTTGCGCGACACCGCGACGATGGTGCCGGCGCCCTGACCGGCGAGGTAGCCGATCAGGTGCGGGCCGATGTTCCCGGTCGCTCCGATCACCAGGTGGCTGCCTCCGGGGTCCAGTCGCACCGACGACGAGGCGGCGGTGGCCGTCTGACGAAGCCGGGCCACCCGCCGAACCCCGGCGCGGTAGAGGACCTGGTCCTCGGACCCGCCGGCGCGCGACTCGGCCAGCACCCAGGACGCGGCCAGTTCGGCGGGCACCGACTCGTCGACGTCGATGACGCGGCCCCAGATCTCGGGGTGTTCCAGTGCCAGCGTGCGGCCCAGTCCCCACAGCACCGCGTGCGCGGGGTTGGCCCGGTCGCCGGCCTCGATCGGCACCGCGTTGCGGGTCAGCATGGTCAGCCTCGGCGGCAGCGGACGATCGGCCATGGCCACGGCCAGGTTTCGCGCCGCGGTGAAGATCCGCGTTCCAGTCGCCGGATCCCAGCACGCGGCTTCCTGCGGGGCGTACAGGACGTCGGTGACCGCGCCGAGTCCGGCGATGACCGCCTCGGGGTCGGCGGACAGTTCGGCGGGCTCGACGACTGTCACCGCCGGCCCGCCGCCGAGCAGTCGGCCGATCTCGGCGCCGACGGCGCGATCGGCGATGACCAGCCAGGTCTGCCCGGCGTCCGGCGCCGGGTCGGCGGCCGCCGGGCGGGCCGGCCAGTGCAGCGTGCACACCCACTCGGCCGGCACCACCGAGGCGACCGGAAGGCCGCGGGACGCGGCGGGGTCGGTGGCGCGGCGGGCCCGCTTGGGCACCCAGTGGGCGCTGTGCCGCCAGGGCGCGGCGGGCAGCGGGGTGTGCGGGCCGGGCGGATGCGGGGTGGCCGGCGGGTGCGTGGTGTGGGTGGCGTTGAGGCTGGTGTGGAAACCGCGGGTGTCGTCGTCGTCCCGGACCAGGGTGCCGATGGCGTGGTGGTGGGCATCGCCGAGGGTGGCGTCGATAGCGTGGGTCAGGATCGGGTTGGGACTGATCTCGACGAAGGTCGCGTGGTCGGCGGCCGCCGCGGTGACCGCCTGGTGGAAGCGCACCGGCCGGCGCACGTTGGCCACCCAGTAGTCGGCGTCGAGTTTCGGGGCCGCGGTCGGGTCGGCCACCGTGGAGTACATCGCGATGCCGGGCACCCGCGGGACCAGGCCGGCCAATTCGGCGCGCAGCGGCTCGCAGACCGGGTCCATCAGCGCGGTGTGGGAGGCCACCTCCATGTTCACCCGGCGGGCGAACCGGTTGGCGGCGGCCGCGGCGGCCAGCATGGCCTCGATCGGGGCGACCGGACCGGCCACCACCGTCTGGCGGGGCGAGAGGTATCCGGCGATCTCGACCCCCGGGTAGTCGCCGATCAGGTCCGCGGCGGCGGCGGAGTCGGCTTCCAGCAGCGCGACCGCGCCCGGCCCGGCCAGCCCGGCCATCAGCCGGGACCGCGCGGCGATGACGTCGAACCCCTGCTCGGCGGTCAGCGCGCCGGCCGCCACCGCGGCGGTGACCTCACCCATCGAGTGCCCGATGACCGCGTCGGGGTGCACCCCGTAGGAGCGCCACAACGCGGTCAGCGCCAGTTGCAGGCCCATCACGACCGGTTGCACCCGCGCGTCGCCGACCACCGGTTCGCCGGACTCCAGCACCCGGCGCAGCGAGTAGCCGACCCGGGCGGCGAACGCCGGTTCCAGCTCGTCGACCGCGGCGGCGAAGGCCGGCTCGTCGACCAGCAACCGCCGGCCCATTCCGGCCCACTGCGAACCCTGTCCGGAGTAGACGAACACCGTGCCCGGCCGGCAGGACCCCTCGTGCGGCCCGGACACGCCGGGGGCGGACCGGCCCGCGGCCAGCGCCGACAACCCGGCCACCGCCCCGGCCCGGTCCCGGGCGCAGACGGTGGCGAACGCCCGGTGGCGGCTGCGGTGGTGGTTGAGGGTGTGGGCCACCTGCTCCAGGCCGACCGCGGCGCCGGCGCCGGAGAGCCAGTCCGCCAGCGCCCCCGCGGTGGCGGCGATCCGGGCCGGGCTCTTCCCGGACACCACCAGCGTGCTCACCGCCGGCGCCGGATCCCCCGCCACGGCCTGGGCCGGCGGCGCCTCCGGAGCCTGCTCCAGAACCACATGCGCATTGGTGCCGCCGAACCCGAACGAGGACACCCCGGCGATGCGCGGGCGGCTACGGTCCGGCCAATCAGTCTGCTCGGCAACGACTTTCAACCGCAGTTTGTCGAAGGGGATGTGCGGGTTGGGGTTCTGGTAGCCGCGGTTGGCCGGGATGACTCCCCGACTGACCGCCAGCACCGCCTTGGCCAGACCGGCCACCCCGGCGGCGGCCTCCAGGTGACCCAGGTTGGACTTCACCGACCCGATCAGCAACGGTTCGCCGGCCGGCCGGCCCTTGCCGAGCACCGTGCCCAGCGCCCGCGCCTCGATCGGGTCGCCCAGCAGCGTCCCGGTGCCGTGTGCCTCGACGTAGTCGACCTCGCGCACGTCCACCCCGGCATCGGCGTAGGCCGCCCGCAGCACCGCCATCTGCGCGGCCGGATTCGGCGCCATCAGGCCGTTGGACCGGCCGTCCTGGTTGACCGCCGATCCGCGCACCACCGCCAGCACCCGGTCGCCGTCGCGCAGCGCATCGCCCAGGCGCTTGAGCACCACCACCCCGGCGCCCTCGCTGCGCACGAACCCGTCTGCCGCGGCGTCGAAGGCATGACAGGAACCCGAGCGCGAAAGAACCTCGGCCACATCGAAACTGCGCGTCGGAGCCGGGGACAGCACCACGTTCACCCCGGCCGCCAGGGCGAGGTCCGACTCCCCCGACCGCAGGCTCTGACAGGCCATGTGCACCGCCACCAACGACGACGAGCACGCCGTGTCGACGGTCACCGACGGACCGCGCAGGTCGTAGAAGTAGGACACCCGGTTGGCGATGATGCTCAGCGCGGCGCCGGTCCCCGACCAGGCGTCCACCGCGGCCAGATCGGCGGTGGCGATCGGCCAGTACTCCGCCGAGCAGGCCCCGGCGAACACCCCGGTCCGGGTCTCGGCCAGCGCGTCGGCGGGGATGCCGGCGTGGTCGAGGGCCTCCTGGGTCACCTCCAGCATCAGTCGTTGCTGGGGGTCCATCTTGTCGGCCTCGCCGGCCGGGATCTCGAAGAACTCGGCGTCGAAGTCGGCCAGCGCCTCCAGGTACCCGCCCCAGCGGGTGGTCTCCGCGACCACCGCCGCGTCTTCCGGCGGGCCGTCCTCGAAGTCCGACCAGCGGCCCGGCGGCACCTCCCGCACCCCGGACCCGCCCGCCGCCAGGAATTCGGCCAGGCCGTCCAGATCCGAGACTCCGCCCGGGAACCGGCAACCCACCCCGATCAGCGCGATCGGTTCGCGCCCGAGGCCGCCGCGCGGCAGGCCGGGTCCCGTTCCGACCGGCTCCACCTCCCCGCCGGTCAGGAACCGCGCCAAGGCCTCGACCGTCGGGTACTGCCAGAACTCCACCGGCGCGACGACCCGGCCCAGCAGTTCCGAGAGCCGCCCGGTCAGCACCACCGCATCCCGGGAACCGACGCCCAGATCGTGCATCGACGCGCCCCGGTCGATCTGCTCCCGGCTGCAGCCCAGGCCGTCGACCAGATAGTCGACCAGCCAGTGCCGGAGGGCCTCCTCGTTCCAGTCTGAGGTCATGGACTCAGGTCCAATCGCCGGAATTCGCCGGAGCGGTACAGCTCCCTGGACGCCGAACGGCGCACCTTCCCGCTCGTCGTGACCGGGATCGAACTGCCGCCCACCAGAACCAGGTCGGCGACCCGGACCCCGTGAGCCTTTGAAATCGCAGCTGTCACTTGAGGTTTGAGCCCGCACAAGGCGTCGGCGTCTTTGGTCTTGGTTTCGGCCACGACGACGAGTTGCTCGTCGGCGCCGTCCGCGACCGCGATCGCGACAACCCGCCCGCCGGTGATCCTGGCGACGGTCGCCTCGATGTCGTCGGGGTAGTGGTTGCGCCCGTCGACGATCAGCAGATCCTTCATCCGGCCGATGATGTAGAGCTCTTCATCGAAGATCACCGCGAAATCCCCGGACCTCAGCCACGGGCCGGCCGGAACGCCCTGCGCCAGTTGGCCGTTGAAAACCTGCTCGGTCAACTCGGGGTTGCGCCAGTACCCGGCCGCCACCTGGGGACCGTGGACCCAGAGTTCGCCCACCTGGCCGGCCGGCTTCTCCACCCGGGTCACCGGGTCGACGATCCGGAAGTCACACGACCGCGGCGGGCCGTGGCTGACCAGTTCCGACCCGCCCGACTCGCACGGTTCGGCGTGCCCGGCCGTCAGCTTGTCGGTGTCGAAACGCAGCACCGCCGGTGGCCGCCCGCCGGGCGAGGACGCCACGTAGACCGTGGCCTCGGCCATCCCCCAGGTGGTGCGTACCGCATAGTCCGGCAGGCCGAACCTCGCGAAGCGCTCGTTGAACCGCCGCACCGTCGATCCACGCACCCGCTCGGCTCCGTTGATCATCACGGCGGTCCGGCTCAGGTCCAGGCCGGCCATGTCCTCGTCGGAGGTGCGGGCCATGACCAGCTCGTAGGCGAAGTTCGGGCCGGCGGTGTAGGCGTTGGGATTGGCGGCGATGTGCTGAAGCCAGCGCACCGGCTTCTGCAGGAACGAAACCGGGCTCATCAGCACCGCCGGGCATCCGCTGTAGAGCGGGATGAAGACGCCGACGACCATTCCCATGTCGTGATAGAAGGGCGCCCACGAGACCACGGTCATCTCCCGGGCCGGGTAGTCGAAGGCCTCGAGGTAGTCGGGAAACGCCTGATCCAGGTTGGCGATGACGTTCGCGTGGGTGATGGACACCCCGGCCGGCCGGCGGGTGGACCCGGAGGTGTACTGCAGATAGGCGATCTTGGGGGCGCCCTCGACCACCGGGGGGGTCGCGGGCGAGTAGAAGTCCAGGGCGTCGATCTCGATGACCTTCGGGGGCCGCTGGGCGGACTTCGCCTGGGTGTACTTGCGAACCTCGTCGACCACGGCCGAGGTGGTCAGGACGGCCACCGGTGTGCTGTCGTCCATCGCTCCGGCCACCCGCTCGTCGTGCTGACCGGGTTGCGGCACCGACAACGGCACGGCGACGAACCCGGCCCGGACCGCGCCGAGGAATCCGACGATGTAATCCAGGCCCTGCGGTGCCAGCACCACCGCCCGCTCACCGGGGGAACCCAGTTCGGCGAGCCGGTCGGCGACCACGTTCACCCGGTCCCGCAGCTCCGACCAGGTCAGGCTCTCGGCCACCCCGGCCGGGTCGGACTCGTAGTCGACGAACGTGTACGCCGGGTCGTCCGGCTGCTCCTGCGCCCGGCGCTCGATCAGCTCCGCAATGGTCGGTTCGCTCATGCCGGTCCACAGTCGTCGAGGCGGCGCAGCTGTCCGGTCCGGTACAGCTCCAGGGAGGCCTTGCGGCGCACCTTGCCGCTGGTGGTGACCGGCAGCGAACGCGGGGCCACGAACACCGCATCGCTCACCCGGACCCCGTGGGTCCGCGAAACCGCGGCAGTCACTTGCTGTTTCAGCGCGGCGAGCTCCTCGGGCCCGCCCTGTTTGACTTCGGCGATCACCACGAGCCGCTCGGTGGTCTCATCGGGGAGGGAGACCGCGGCCACCCGGCCACCGGTGAACGCGACGACGGTGGCCTCGATGTCGTCGGGGTAGTGATTGCGCCCGTCGACGATCAGCAGGTCCTTGAGCCGGCCGATGATGTAGACCTCGCCGTCGAACATCACCGCCAGGTCCCCGGTCCGCAGCCAACGGCCCGGGTCCGCGGCGGCCTGCGCCAGTTGCCCGTTGAACGTGCGATCGGTGGCCTCCGGGTTGCGCCAGTACCCCGAGCCGACCTGCTCGCCGCGCATCCACAGCTCCCCGACCTCGCCGGCCGGCTTCTCCAGCAGCGTCTCGGGGTCGACGACCCGCAACTCGCAGGTTCTCGGCCGGCCGGCGGTGACCAGCTCCGAGCCGCCCTCGGCGCACACCTCGGCATGCCCGGCCGCCAGTTTCTCGGTGTCGAAACGCACCATCGTCGGCGGCCGCCCGCCGGCCGAGGTGACGACGAACACCGCCGCCTCGGCCATCCCAAGGGTCGGGCGCATCGAGGAGTCCGGCAGTCCGTAGGGGCCGAACCGGTCGGCGAACCGCCGCACGGTGGTGGCCTGGACCCGCTCGCCGCCGTTGATCATCACCAGGACCCCGCTCAGGTCCAGGCCTTCCAGGTCGGCGTCGCCGCACCGGCGCGCGGCGACCTCGAAGGCGAAGTTGGGCCCGGCGGTGATCACACTCGGGTGGGCGGCCATCTGCTGAATCCAGCGCACCGGCTTCTGCATGAACGCCACCGGGCTCAGCAACACGCAGGGCCGGCCGGTGCCCAGCGGCATGAACACACCGAGGATCAGGCCCATGTCGTGGTAGAGCGGGGCCCAGCACACGACCGTCATGTCCTCGGGCGACCGGTCGAGGTTCTCGAAGTACTCGGTGACGGCCTGGTCCACGTTGACCAGGGCGTTGCGGTGGGTGATCTCAACCCCGGCCGGCTGCCGGGTCGAGCCCGAGGTGTACTGCAGATAGGCGATCTTCGGATACGTCTCCACCGCAACGGGATTCACCGGGGAATCGAAGTCCAGGGCGTCCACCTCGATCACCCGCGGGTGGCGCTGCCCGGACTGCGCCTGGGCGTACTTGCGGACTTCGTCCACCACCGCGGAGGTGGTCAGCACGGCGGCCGGCGAGCAGTTCCGCAGGGCGCTGGCCACCCGCTCGTCGTGCTGACCGGGTTGCGGCACCGACAACGGCACGGCGATGAAACCGGCCCGGATCGCGCCCAGGAAACCCACGACGTACTCCAGTCCCTGGGGCGCCAGAATCGCCGCCCGGTCGCCCGGGGAGCCGCACCCGGCGAGCCGGCCGGCGACCACGTTCACCCGGTCCCGCAGCTCCGACCAGGTCAGGCTCTCGGCCACCCCGGCCGGGTCGGACTCGTAGTCGACGAACGTGTACGCCGGGTCGTCCGGCTGCTCCTGCGCCCGGCGCTCGATCAGCTCCGGGATGGTGATCTGGCTCAACGTGCGGCCCCTTCGCGTGTCAGGACGTCGACTCGACGGTGTCGAACAGGGAGTCCAGCACGCTCCCGGCCGAGTCGTCG
Source organism: Mycobacterium sp. (assembly GCF_040398885.1). Taxonomy (GTDB): domain Bacteria; phylum Actinomycetota; class Actinomycetes; order Mycobacteriales; family Mycobacteriaceae; genus Mycobacterium. The sequence continues at coordinate 35,341 of NZ_JBBATF010000005.1, forward strand.
GTGTCGTCGAGGTCGTCGGTGCCCGCGCCCGGGACCAGCCGGATCGCGAGATAGTCGGCGAAGCTCGTGATGGTCGGGTGGTTGAACAGCATCGTCGCCGACAGTTCGATCCCCACGAACTGCTCGAGCTGGCGCCGGATCGAGATGGCCGTCACCGAGTTCAGGCCCATCTCGGCGAACGGCAGGTCCACCTCGACCCGGTCCTCGGGAACCCGCAGTTCGGCCGCCAGGATGGACCGCAGACCACGGTGCAGTTCGGCGCGCAGTTCCTCCGGCGACATCGAGGCCCACGCCGTCGCCGCGGGGGCCACCTGGGTCTCGGCGGCCTCCGCACCCTCCCGCAGCGGAGCCATCACCACCTGCGCCGCGTCGTGGCGGCTGGCGTACTCCCATGCCGCGGAGGCCTCGCCCGGCCGGACCGGCCGCGACCCCGCCCGCTCGAGTTCGTCGACGACGATCTGGACGTCCCTGCCCAGCCCGAGCCCCTCCCAGACCACCCAGTCCAGGCTGACGGTGTTGTCGCCCTGCCGGTGCCGCGAGCGGGCCAGCGCGTCGAGATAGGCGTTGCCCGACGCGTAGGCGGCCTGGCCGGGCACCCCGAATACCGACCCGGCCGAGGCGATGAAGTACATGAAGTCCAGGCGCCCAGGCGGGAACGCGCGGTGGAGCACCTGCGCGCCGGCGATCTTGGGCCACACGGTCTGCCGGACCCGTTCGGGCTCGAGGTCGGTCAGCAGTTGCCCCTCGGTGATGCCGGCGGCATGGATGACGCCCAATATCGGTGCGGCACCGGCTTTTTCGCGATCAGCAAGAAGGGTCTGCATCGCCTCGGCGGAACCGGAGTCGATGGCGACGGTTTCCACGGACACCCCGCGCCGCCGCAGTGCCCGGATCGCGTCGAGCCGCCGGCCGGCGGCCGGATCCGCGGCCGCGTCACCGCCCGACGGCAGCCCGCTGCGGCCGAGGAGGACCAGGCGGCGCGCGCCGCGCTGGGCCAGCCAGCCGGCCATCAGCAGGCCGAGGTCGCCCAGCCCGCCGGTGATCAGGTACGCGCCGTCGGGGCGGCAGCGCAGTGCGGGCCGCGCGGCGGCGCCGGGGAACGGTCCCAGGCTGGATTTCAGCAGCGTCGAGTCACGCAGCAGCAGCACCGACTTCGACGACGTGTGCAGCACCGGGGCCAGGGCGCTCGCGCAGCCGGCGAGATCGTCGGCGGGACCGACGTCGACCAGCCCGCCCCACACCTGGGGCTGTTCGGCGCCGATGACCCCGGCCAGCGCCCACAGGCAGCTCTGCCGCTGGGCGGACTCGGTGCCCGCCTCGTGGACGCCGCGGGTGACGATCCACAGCGCGCCCGGGTTGCGGGGATCCCGATCGACCAGGTCCGACACCGCGTCGCCGACCTCGCAGACCAGCCGGGCGGCGGCGTCGACGTCGTCCTCCGGGCCGTCGGCATCGGGGACGTACACGACGTAGCGGGCGTCGCCAGGTTCGGCGGCCGGGAACCCGAGGCGATCGAGCCCGTCGCGCAGGGCCCGCGCCGCGGCGGTGTCCCCCAGCACCGCGACCGGGGCCGGTGCGGCGGGTTCGGCGCCCGGATCCCACGGCTGCCACTCGATGACGTGGGCGACGCTGCGGGGGTCGGCGGTCGGGGCGAACGTGTGCACCGCCTGGTACCGGACCCCGCGCAGTTCGGCGCAGGTGAGCCCGTCGGCGGTCCGGACGGTGATGTCGACGACGAGGTCCTCCCCCGTGCCGCCGCGCCGCCGGACGTCGATCGCGCCGCGAGAGTGCGCGGGCGCCTCGGCGGCGAGGTGAACACTGTCCGCGGCCACCGGGAGCATCAGCGAATCGGGCCCGCCGACCACCCGGGCCAGGTCCATCGCCGCGTCGAGCAGCGCGGCCGTCGGGTCGGCCGGGCCCTCCGGCACGACGACCTCGGCCCGTAGCCGGCCCGGCGTCGACTCGTGCACGTCCAGCGACCATTCGTAGGCCCGGCCCTCGACACCCCAGCCGCTCATGAGTTCGTCGAATGCCGACGGATCGTGGACCTCGGCGCCGTCGGGATCGGCGTCGTCGGTCGGACCGGGGGCGATTCGGGCGCAGACCCGGGCAGTCACGTTCCCGATCCACCGGTCCTCGGCTGGGGCCGAGGAGATGGTGACCGTCTCCCCGTCGGTGAACACCTGGACCGCGCAGGGCTGCTCGAAGGTGAGCGGGCTGTCGAACCTGACGTCCTCGACACCGGCGGCGCCGCACTCGGCGGCCGCGGCGGCGAGGGTCCGGACCAGCACCGACGGCGGGACCACCTCGACGCCGGCGATGCGCCGGAAGCCCGGGTACGGCCCGAAGCCGGGCACCAGTCGCGCCTGCCAGAGGTGCCCGGCGGTGGCCCCGGCGACGGTGGTGTGGGCGCCCAGCAGGGTTCCGGCCGCCGGCGCCGACGCACCGCTGTGCCGCGGCGCGGGAGCCGGAATCCAGTGCCGGGTGTGCTGCCACGGGGTGGCGGGCAGCGGGATGTGCGGTTCGGGCGGATGCGGCGTCTCCGGTGGGCTGACGGTGTGGGCGGCGTTCAGGTTGGCGTGGAAGACCAGGGTCTCGTCGGCGTCGCGGGCCAGGGTGCCCAGCGCATGGTGGTGGGTGTCGGCGAGGGTGTCGTCGATGGCGTAGGTCAGCACCGGATTGGGGCTGACCTCGATGAACGTGGCGTGGTCGGCGCCCGCCGCGGCCACCGCCTGGTTGAACCGGACGGGGTTGCGCAGGTTGGCCACCCAATGCTCGGCGTCGAACGCCGCGTCGGCCGGGCGGCCGCCGGTGGTGACGAAGACCGGGATGCCCGGGGGCTGCGGGCTCAGGCCGGCCAGTTCGGTCCGCAGGTCCGGCAGGACCGGGTCGATGATCGAGTGATGCGAGGCGACGTCGACGTCGACGCGGCGCGCCAGCCGGTCCCTGGCCGCCACCTTCGCGATCAGGTCCTCGACCTGCTCGGGCGACCCGGCGATCACCACCTGCCGCGGGGAGGCCTCCACGGCCACACTCACGTCCGGGTAGTCGGCCAGGAGATCCTCGGCCTCGGCGCCGCCGAGTTCCAGCAGCGCCATCGCGCCCTGCCCCGAAAGCCGGGCCATCAGCCGGGACCGGGTGGCGATCACCTTCAGCCCGTCGGCCGGACTCAGCGCGCCGGCCACCACCGCGGCGGTGACCTCGCCCATCGAGTGCCCGATCACCGCGTCGGGGCGCACCCCGTAGGAGCGCCACAACGCGGTCAGCGCCAACTGCACACCGACCAGAACCGGCTGAATCCGGTCGATTCCGACGACCGGCTCGCCGGAGTCGAGGATCCGGCGCAGCGAGAAGCCGGCCTGCTCGGCGAACACCGGCTCCAGCTCGTCGACCGCGGCGGCGAAGGCCGGCTCGTCGGCCAGCAGCCGCCGGCCCATCCCCGCCCACTGCGACCCCTGCCCGGAGTACACGAACACCACACCCGCGCGACACGAACCCTCGTGCGCCCCGACGACACCGGGCGCCGACTGGCCGTCGGCCAGCGCCCGCAGGCAGGCCACCGCCTGAACCCGGTCCCGGGCGCACACCGTGGCGAAACGCCCGGACCGACCGCGGTGATGATTCAGCGTATGCGCCACCTCCGCCAGGCCCGCACCGGCGCCCTCGGCCTCCATCCAGTCGGCCAGCGCCCCCGCCGCCGCCGCGATCCGCTCACCGGACCTGCCCGTGACCACCAACGTCGTCACCGCCGCCGAGACCTCCGGCTCCGACGGCGGGGGCAACTGCGCCGGGGCCTGCTCGAGCACCACATGGGCATTGGTCCCGCCGAACCCGAACGAGGACACCCCCGCCCGCCGCGGCCGACCACGGTCCGGCCAATCAGTCTGCTCGGCAACCACTTTCAACCGCAGCTTCTCGAACGGGATGTGCGGATTGGGGTTCTCATAGCCCGCCGTGGCCGGGATCGAACCCCGATGCAACGCCAACACCGCCTTGGCCAGCCCCGCCACCCCGGCCGCCGCCTCGAGATGACCCAGGTTCGACTTCACCGAACCGATCAGCAACGGGGCATCGGCCGGCCGGCCCTTACCGAGCACCGTGCCCAGCGCCCGCGCCTCGATCGGATCACCCAGCAGCGTCCCGGTGCCGTGCGCCTCGACGTAGTCGACCTCACGCGCGTCCACCCCCGCCGCCGCGTAGGCCGAGCGCAACACCGCCATCTGCGCCGCCGGATTAGGCGCCATCAACCCGTTGGAGCGGCCGTCCTGATTGACCGCCGAACCCCGCACGACAGCCAGCACCCGGTCCCCGGCAGCAAGCGCGTCACCGAGCCGCTTGAGCACCACCACCCCGGCGCCCTCGGAGCGCACGAAACCGTCCGCCGCGGCGTCGAAGGAATGACAGGAACCCGACGGCGACATCGCCCCGACGACGTCGAAAGTCTTTGTGGGCGCGGGTGATAGCAGTACGTTGACTCCGGCGGCCAGCGCGACGTCGGACTCACCCGACCGCAGGCTCTGGCAGGCCATGTGCACGGCGACCAGAGACGACGAGCAGGCCGTGTCCACCGTCACCGAGGGGCCGCGCAGATCGAAGACGTAGGACAGCCGGTTGGCGATGATGCTCAGCGCACCGCCGGTGCCCGACCACGGATCCACTGTCGTGAGGTCGGCGGCGGACAGGTACCCGTATTCGGCCAGGCAAGCGCCGGCGAAAACACCGGTCTGGGAGTGGCGCAGCGTCTGGGCCGGGATGCCGGCGTTGTCGAGGGCCTCCTGGGTCACCTCCAGCAGCAGCCGCTGCTGGGGGTCCATCTTGTCGGCTTCGGCGGCCGCGATCTCGAAGAACTCGGCGTCGAAGGCCGCCACGTCACCGAGGAACCCGCCCCAGCGGGTGGTCGAGGCCAGTGCCGCCGACTGCGCCGGCGAGCCGTCCTCGAAACGGTCCCAGCGCCCTTCGGGCACCTCCACGACACCGGATCGGCCCGCGACCATGAAGTCCCAGAAGCCGTCCGGGCCGCTGACACCACCCGGGAAACGACACCCCACCCCGATCACCGCGATCGGCTCGCGATCCCCGGACGCGCTCCGCTCCTCGCCGCCGTCGGGCAGCGGAACCGGTTCCACCTCTCCCCCGGTCAGATACTTCGCCAGCGCGTTGACCGTCGGGTACTGCCACAGATCCACCGGCGACAGTTCCCGCCCGAGCAACTCGGAGAGTTCGCCGATCATGACGACCGCGTCGGCGGACCCGACCGCGAGGTCCTTCAGGGGCGCGTCGCAGTCGATTTCGTCGGGGCTCAGGCCGATCGGGTCGACGAGGTAGTCGACCAGCCAGCGCCGCAGGCCGTTCTCGTCCGGGGGCTGCATGTCCGGACTCACTGGGCATCCACCCGGCTGAAGCGGTCCAGCCGGTACTGCTCGCCGCAGGACGACCGCCGAACCTTCCCGCTGGTCGTGATCGGGAGCGCGCCCTGACCCACGAGAACCAGGTCGGCGACCCGCACACCATGCACATCCCGGACGGCCGCGGCGACGCGTCGTTTGAGGTCCTTGACCGCCGCGGCGGCCTCGTCGGGTGCGCCCGCCGGTGGTCTGATCTCGGCGATGGCGACGAGTTTCTCGGTGGTGTCGTCCTGGATGGAAACGGCCGCCACCCGGCCCATGGTGATCTCGCCGATGGTGTGCTCGATGTCTTCGGGATAGTGGTTCTTCCCGTCGACGATCAGCAGGTCCTTGATCCGGCCGATGATGTACAACTCGTCGTCGAAGACCGCTCCGAGGTCACCGGTCCGCAGCCAGGGTCCGCTCGGGGTGCCCTCCGAGGGGTGGGCCAACCGGCCGCCGAAGGTCCGCGCGGACAACTCCGGATTGCGCCAGTATCCGGGCGAGACCTGTTCGCCGTGCACCCAGATCTCGCCGACCTTGCCGTCGGGCAGTTCCACGGCGGACTCCGGGTCGACGATGCGCACGTCGCAGGTCCGGGGTCGGCCGCAGCCCACCAGCTCCGAACCGCCCTGAGCGCACACCTCAACGTGGCCGGCCGCCAACTTCTCGGAGTCGAAGCGCACTTCGGTCGGCGCCCGGCCGCCCGGGGAGGAGACCACGTAGACCGTCGCCTCGGCCAGTCCGTAGGACGACCGCACTGTCGAGACCGGCAGCCCGAACCGCGCGAAACGCTCGTTGAAGCGGTGCAGCGTGCCGGGGTGTACTCGTTCCGCACCGCTGATGATGCCCAGACAGCCGCTGAGGTCCAGGCCGGCCATGTCGGCGTCGGAGGTGCGCCGCGCCGAGAGTTCGAACCCGAAGTTGGGTGCGGCGCTGAACGCGCGCGGGTTCAACGCCAGCTGCCGAATCCAGCGCGAAGGTCTGCCGAGGAATCCCATCGGGCTCATCAGCACACCGCGGCGGTTGACCACCAGCGGACCGAGCACGCCCATGACAAGGCCCATGTCGTGGTAGAAGGGCAGCCAGGACACCATGGTCGCGTCTTCGGGAGCGCCGCCCGGAATGTGTTCGACGTAGTCGGTGAGGATCTGGTCCAGGTTGGCGGTCACGTTCCGGTGGGTCAGGACCACTCCGGCCGGCTGGCGGGTCGAACCCGAGGTGTACTGCAGGTAGGCCGCCGCCGAATCGGGCACTCCCGCCGGGGCCGGCGGCACCGGGCCGGAACAGGGGTCGACGGCGTCGATCTCGATGACCTCGGCGGCGGATCCGCCGGGCTGGGCGCCGGCGTAGGGCACGATCGCCCCGACGACCTCCGAGGTGGTCAGGATGGCGGTCGGGGCCGAATCGCGCAGGGCGCCGACGACTCGTTCGTCCAGTCCGCCGGGCGCCGGAACCGGCAACGGGACGGCGATGAATCCGGCGTGCATGGCCCCGAAGAACCCGGCGATGTAGTCCAGGCTCTGCGGGGCCAGGATCGCGGCCCGGTCGCCGGGCGACCCGGACTGCAGCAGGCGCGCCGCCACCGCCTGTACCCGCTGGTACAGCTCGGACCAGGTGAGCGTTTCCGCGAATCCCGCGGGGTCGACGTCGTAGTCGAGAAACGTGTACGCCAAGCCGTCGGGCATCTGCTCCGCCCTGGCTTTGAGAAGTTCAGGAATGGACAACTCACGTCTCCGGCATCAACTAAGCCCCCCGGACGACGTCCGGCAGGCTGACAAAAGTATGGAGCTCAAACGCGTCACGCCATGCGTTCCTGAGAGAAAGCTTACATCCTGCATGGCAAATTCTTGGTTTCCGCGTTCTACCTCAGGTTTCGCAGTACTCCTTGATCTTGGCCTCGATATCACCGACCAGTTCGGGCAAATGATCGTTGAGGTAGAAATGGTGGCCGGGGAACTCCCGCATGGTGAACTCGCCGGTGGTGCGCTCAGCCCACGGCCTGACCTTCTCCGGCGTGGCGATTTCGTCCTCGTCCCCCAGGTAGGCGGCGATCGGGCAGGACACCGTGGCCTCGGCCGGGCAGTCGTATTTCATGATGGCCTTGAACCCGCGCAGTGTCGGCAGAATCCGGGCGGCGAACTCCTCGTTCTCCAGGAACTCCGGGTTGACACCGGTCGCCTCCTGCACCGCGTCGAGCAGGCCGCGGTCGGACTCGGGGATGTAATCGGACCCGATCCGGCCGGGCGCCGCGGACGCCGACACGAACATCGCCGCGACCGGCCGGCCGGCCTCCTCGAACCGCCGCGCGACTTCGAAGGACACCAGCGCGCCCATGCTGTGCCCGAAGAAGGCCACCGGGCCGTCACTGGCGGGCAGCAACTGAGCCACCCGTTCGGCGAGGTCGCCGATCGTGCTGAACGAACCCAGGTCGTGGCTGCCGTCCCGGCCCGGGTACTGCACGGCGATCCGTCTGACGTCACTGTTGAACGCCCTGGAGAACGGGACGTAGTACTTCGGCGACCCGCCCGCGTGCGGGAAGACGTACAGAGTGGTGGGCCCTGGCATCGGATCAGATTACCTTTGCCGCCGGCGCCGACCCGCCACCCGCGCGCCCAATCTGTGGCGCCTGGTGGTTCCGCATGGTGTGGCCGACATGGAAGGGGCCTGAACCTGATGCAGGTTCAGACCCCTTCCGATGTCTTGCGACATCACACCTAATCGGTGGCGTAGGCCGCCTCCGCATCGCGCTCGAGGTCCACGTAGGCCTTGTCGCTGACGTCGATGGCGACAGCCTGGATGGTGCCGCCGGTGAACGTTCCCGGCGACTTGTACTGCTCGGAGACGTTGTCACCGCTGTCATAGCCGACGCACAGACCATCCCCGGACAGGGTGAACTTGCCGATCTGGGCCCTCATCGGGCCCTTGGCCACCTCTTTGCCGTCCACGTAGAGCACGGTGGTGCCCAGCGACTCGCCGTGTTTTCCGGCCCGTTCCCGCTTGAACTCCATGCCCAGCGTGTGCTTGCCCGGGCTCAGCGGCGGCGAGACGAAGTCCTGCTCGGGCTTGATCCCCAGGAAGTTGTAGACGTAGTGCAGCCGGCC
>NZ_JBBATF010000006.1:0-40100 GCF_040398885.1 Mycobacterium sp.
CTCGCTGGTCGGCGGAGGCGGCGGAGGCTCGGGGCTCGGCGACGGCGGAGGCGGCGGGGGCGGCGGGGGCGGCTCCGGCGTCACGGTGACGGTCTCGGCCGGCGGGGGCGGGGGCGGCGGCGCCTCCGTTGCCGGGGGCGGCGGTGGCGGCGGCGAGGACGTGGTGGTGGTGATCTGATCCTGCACCGGGGGTGGGGGAACGGTGCTCGTGGTCGGGGTGGCCAGGTTCTCGGTGTCGTCGTCGCCGGTCACCAGCAGCGCCACCGACACCACCAGCGAGATGGCGGCGATGATGGCGGTGACACCCACCACCCAGGGCCACTTCGGCGGCGGCAACTCTTGTGATCCGCCGGGTTGCTCGTAGGCGTCGTAGTCGTAAAGTTCCAGTTCGGTGGATGGAACATAGGGGGCGATGGTGTACTGCTCGGACTCCGGCGCCGAGTAGGCACGGGAGAAACCGGTGTCGGTCAGCTCTTCGCGGTCGCCGACCGGCCGATCAGGCGGATTGGGCCCGCTCATCTGTTGGACCTCGGAACGATCAGTGCTTCTCAGCGCCGACGTAGTACTCGAAGACCAGTCCGCAGACCGCCGCCACCACTGCGACGATTCCGGAGACGATGAGCCACGGCAGCCAGAGGGCGGTCCCGATGGCCGCGGTGGAGAACGCGGCCGCGATCAGGATCGGCCACCAGCTGTGCGGGGAGAAGAACCCCAGCTCGCCGGCCCCGTCGGCGATATCAGCCTCGTCGTAGTCCTCGGGGCGGGTGTCCAGACGCCGCGCCACGAAGCGGAAGAACGTGCCGATGATCAGCGACAGGCCTGCGGTCAGGACCAGCGCCGTGGTGCCGGCCCATTCCAGGCCGCGCGGTGAGAACACCGCGGTCAGCGCGCCGTACACGATCGACGTGAGAACGAAGAAACCGGTCAGGACCTCGAACAGCCTGGCTTCGATACGCATTCCGACTCTCCCTACTTGGTCGCCTGCGCGGCGGCCATCTCCGGCTTCGGGATCACTTGCTCACCACGGCGGGTGTCGAACGGCTTGGTGGTGATCGCCTGCGGGGGCTGTTTGATCGCCTGCAGCGCCGCGGCGTTGGACTTGCCCGAGCTGCGCGCCTGCAGGTAAGCCTTGAAGTCGTCGGCGGAGACCACGCGCACTTCGAAGTTCATCATGGAGTGGTAGGTGCCGCACATCTCGGCGCACCGCCCGACGAAGGCCCCGGTCTTGGTGATCTCGGACACCTGCCACTTGTTCTCCGAGTGGTTGGCCTCCGGCTCCGGGAACACGTCACGCTTGAACAGGAACTCCGGAATCCAGAACGAGTGGATCACATCGGCGGAGGCCTGCTGGAACTCGATCCGCTTGCCGGCCGGCAGGACCAGGACCGGGATCTCGTCGCTGTTGCCGATGGTTTCGATCTTGTTGAAGTTGAGGTAGGACCGGTCCTCGGGATTCCGGCCGGCGACCGCGCCGACCTTCTCCTCACCGTGGGCGTCCTCACCCTCGGGCTTCGACACCACCGCGGCCTTGCGGGCCGGGTCGGCGCCGTCGTAGTTGAACGATCCGTCCGCGTAGGCGATCTTCTGGTAACCGAACTTCCAGTTCCACTGGAAGGCCGTGACGTCGACGATGACCTCCGGGTTGGGCTCCCTGTTCAGCACCTTCTGCCCGGTGACCACGGTGAAGTAGAACAGCACCGAGATGATGAGGAAGGGGACCACGGTCAGCGTCAGTTCGAGCGGCATGTTGTAGCCGAACTGACGGGGCATCTCGTCGTCGCCGCTCTTCTTGCGGAAGGCCGCGGCGCACCAGAAGATCAGAGCCCAGACGATCACGCCGACGACCAGCGCGGCTATCACCGACCAGAGCCACAGCGTGTGCATGGCGTGCGCCTCGGGGGTGACGCCCCGCGGCCACCCGAGCGCCAGAGCGTCTTTCCAGCTGCAACCGCTCAGGGTCAGTGCCAGCAGCGCGAAGGCGACGGTCAGGCCCGCCGTCCGCCGCCGGTTGGAGCGGGTCCCGGAGCTGGTCGTGGCATCGCCTAGCCCGCGTGGTGTCACCTGGCGCCTCCTGTGTCACAACCTGGGCCGACGCACCCGGACCACCTCGAAAGAGCGGCACGAGGGCACATCGCCACTCGAATACTACGCAGCGTAGACCACCTTTGAACAGCAAGCTGACACACCTCGCGATTCAGTTGGATCCTCATTCGGCCGCCCGGTCCCGTTCGGGCATACTTGGCCGGATGTGCGGACTGCTTGCCCTGGTAGGAGACGCCGCCGGCGCCATCACCGAGGAGACCGTCGAGGCCGTGGCGGGTGCGTCGCACCTGATGCGCCACCGGGGACCCGACGAGCCCGGAACTTGGACCGATGCGGCCGGTGCCGCGGGGCCGGCGGCGTCGGGCACGGTCGTTCTGGGCTTCAACCGGCTCTCCATCATCGACATCGCCCATTCCCACCAGCCGCTGCGCTGGGGGCCGCCCGGCGAGCCGGAACGGTACGTCCTGGTCTTCAACGGCGAGATCTACAACTACCTGGAACTGCGCGAGGTGCTGCGCGACGAGTTCGGGGCGCAATTCGCCACCGACGGCGACGGGGAGGCCATCGTCGCCGCCTACCACTACTGGGGCACCGAGGCGTTGACCCGGCTGCGCGGCATGTTCGCCTTCGCGCTGTGGGACACCGTGCGCCGGGAACTGTTCTGCGCCCGGGACCCGTTCGGAATCAAGCCGCTGTTCATGGCCACCGGACCGGGCGGCACCGCGGTCGGCAGCGAGAAGAAGTGTCTGCTGGGCCTGGCCGGCGCCCTCGGGCTGGACACCGACATCGACACCCGGGCCCTACAGCACTACACCGTTCTGCAGTACGTGCCCGAGCCGGAGACGCTGCACCGGGGGGTGCGCAGGCTGGAGTCCGGCTGCTACGCGGTGATCCGCCCCGGCCAGTCCCCCGCCATCACGCGCTACTTCAGGCCGCGCTTCGCGGCGGTCCCGTTCCGCGCCGGCCCGGGGTCGGCTTCGGAACAGGCCCGCTACGACGAGATCACCGCGGTCCTGGAGGACTCGGTCGCCAAGCACATGCGCGCCGACGTCACCGTCGGGGCGTTCCTGTCCGGTGGCATCGACTCCACCGCGATCGCCGCGCTGGCGATCCGGCATAACCCCCGGCTGATCACCTTCACGACTGGCTTCGAGCGGGAAGGCTTCTCCGAGGTCGACGTGGCGGTGGCATCGGCGGAGGCGATCGGGGCCCGGCACGTCGCCAAGGTGGTCAGCCAGTCGGAGTTCGTCGCCGCATTGCCCGAGATCGTCTGGTACCTCGACGAGCCGGTCGCCGACCCGGCGCTGGTGCCGCTGTTCTTCATCGCCCGCGAAGCCCGCAAGCACGTCAAGGTGGTGCTGTCCGGGGAGGGTGCCGACGAGCTCTTCGGCGGCTACACGATCTATCGGGAGCCGTTGTCGCTCAAGGCTTTCGACTACCTTCCCAAGGGCTTCCGCAAGTCCCTGGGCAAGGCCTCCAGACCGCTGCCGGAGGGGATGCGCGGCAAGAGCCTGCTACACCGCGGTTCGCTGACGCTGCAGGAGCGCTACTACGGCAACGCGCGCAGCTTCTCCGACGAGCAACTGCGGGCGGTGCTGCCCGGCTTCCGACCCGAGTGGACCCACACCGACGTCACCGCGGCCATCTACGCCGGCTCGGAGGACTGGGATCCGGTGGCCCGGATGCAGCACATCGACCTGTTCACCTGGCTTCGCGGCGACATCCTGGTCAAGGCCGACAAGATGACGATGGCCAATTCGCTGGAACTGCGGGTGCCGTTCCTGGACCCCGAGGTTTTCGCGGTGGCGTCCCGACTCCCCTACGACCAGAAGATCACCCGGACCACCACCAAGTACGCCTTGCGCCGCGCCCTGGAACCGATCGTGCCGGCCCACGTGCTCAACCGCGCCAAACTCGGCTTCCCGGTGCCCATCCGGCACTGGCTGCGCTCCGGGGAACTGATGGACTGGGCCTACGGCATGATCGACGCCTCGCAGGCCGGTCATCTGGTCGACCTGCCCGCGGTGCGGGCCATGCTCGACGAACACCGGGCCGGCGGCAGCGACCACAGCCGGCGGCTGTGGACCGTACTGATCTTCCTGCTGTGGTACGCCGTCTTCGTCGAGGAAAGCATCGTGCCGCGGATAAGCGAGCCGCACTACCCGGTGCAGTTGTAGCGGCGCTCAGTTCCGGCGGGTCAGCGGTCGGCCGCGAGCGGAGACGGCCATTGCCTCGGCGATCTCGTCGGCGGCATCGGCGCCGAACGCCCCGGCCAACCGGGTCCGGGCCAGCGCGGGATCCCACGTCCAGTTCTGCGTGCCGGTGGTCTCCAGCACCAGCACCGCGACCAGCGAGCCCAGTTGCGCGGCCCGTTCCAGGCCGAGGCCGTTGCTGCGGCCGGTGAGGAAGCCCGCCCGGAAGGCGTCGCCGACACCGGTGGGATCGACCTGGGCGGTTTCCGGGACCACCCCGACGTGGATGTCGGTGCCGTCGGCCCCGACGATGTCGACGCCCTTGGCGCCCAGGGTGGTGACCCGCAGGCCGACCTGGCCGAGGACGTCGGCGTCGGACCAGCCGGTCTTGGACAGCATCAGGTCCCACTCGTAGTCGTTGCTGAACAGATAGGCGGCGCCGTCGACGAGGCGGCGGATCTCCTCGCCGGACAGCCGCGCCAGCTGCTGTGAGGGATCGGCCGCGAAAGCCAGACCGAGGGCGCGGCACTCGTCGGTGTGGGAGAACATCGCGTCAGGGTCGTTGGCCCCGACGATGACCAGTTCGGGCGTGCCGACCGCGGCCACCACGTCGGCCATTCGGATGTTGCGCGCCTGCGACATCGCACCGGGGTAGAACGACGCGATCTGTGCCATGTCCACATCCGTGGTGCAGACGAACCGCGCGGTGTGCTGGGTGTCGGAGACCAGCACCTGGTCGCAGTTGACGCCGGCGGACTCCAACCACTCCCGGTAGTCGGTGAAATCGACGCCGGCCGCACCGATCAGCGTCGCGTCGCCGCCCAGCACGCCGATCGCGTAGGCCATGTTGCCCGCCACACCCCCGCGGTGCACCACGAGATCGTCGACCAGGAAGCTCAGCGACACCTTCTGCAGGTGCTCGGCCAGCAACTGCTCGGAGAAGCGGCCCGGAAACCGCATCAGGTGGTCGGTGGCAATGGATCCCGTTACCGCGATGGTCACGACAGGCGTCCGCCCTTCATTCATGGGGCAGGCCGGCCGGTGCGCTAGCCTGCGTATCAGGAGCCGACTATATGGCCCGATCGTGCAGCGATGTTATTCGACAGGAGTCCCATTCGATGGCCGGCCCGTATCCGCCGCACCAGCCCGGCGGCGCGGAGCCGTATCCGTACCCGGCGGCCTACCCCGGTCCGTTGCCGCCGCCGATCGGCTATCCGCAACCGCCGCGACGCAGCCGCGCGCTGCTGTGGACCCTGGCGGGACTCGGCGCGGTGGCGGCGTTGGTCGCCGCCGGGCTGTTCGCCAAGGGGGCGCGACCGGGCGCCGGGACGGGCGCGTTCACCGATGCCGCCGCGAAGACCGCGATCCAGGGCTATCTGACGGCGTTGTCCGACAGCGACACCGAGACGGTGGCCCGCAACAACGGGTGCGGCATGTTCGACGCGGTCAAGGACCGCAAGTCCGACCTCGCGCTGGCCAGGCTGGCCAGCGACGCCTTCCGCAGACAGTTCACGCAGGCCGAGGTGACCTCGATCGACAAGATCGTCCGGGCGTCGCCCTATCAGGCGCAGGTGCTGTTCACCATGGACGTGTCGCCGGCGTCGAGCGCGCGCAAGGGCCGCACCGAGGAGCAGGGCGTGGCCCAGTTGCTGCGCGAGGACGGCAAGCTGCTGGTCTGTAGCTACCTGCTGCGCACCGCGGCGCAGTACTGACCGGGCGTCAGTTGAACGAGTCGCCGCAGGCGCAGGATCCGGTCGCGTTGGGGTTGTCGATGGTGAAGCCCTGCTTCTCGATGGTGTCGACGAAGTCGATCGTCGCGCCCTGCACGTAGGGCGCGCTCATCCGGTCGACGGTCAGTGTGACGCCGCCGAACTCCACGTTCAGATCGCCGTCGAGGGCGCGGTCGTCGAAGAACAGGTTGTAGCGCAGGCCGGCGCAGCCACCGGGCTGTACCGCGATGCGCAGGGCCAGGTCGTCGCGACCCTCCTGGTCCAGCAGAGTCTTGGCCTTGGTGGCGGCGGCGTCGGTCATGGTGACGCCGTGGGCGGCGGTGCCCAGGTCCGTCGCATCGGGCGAGGTGGTCGACTGGTCGGTCATTACGTCTCCTCAGAGGCAAGTCATTGGGCGGGCGGCCCATTGGAGTCAACGGTACCCCGTCCCCCTACTATTCCTGCGATCCGTTCGGCCAGTCGGCCGCGGTGCGGGCGGCCAGGCCGGACAACTGGGCGGCGGCGTCGCCGATGGCCCGTCGCACCGATCCCGCGTAGTCCCGCAGGGCATACGCCGCGGTGATGCCGGCAGCCCGGGCCGCCGGCGCGGATAACCCGACCTGGCCGGCCAGCACCAGCACCGGAAGGCCGCGTTCCCGGGCCGCGGCGGCCAGCGACCCGACCACCTTTCCGTGCAGCGACTGCCCGTCGAGACGGCCCTCGCCGGTGATCAACAGGTCGGCTCGGGCGATTTCGGCGGGCATCCCGGCATGGCCGGCGATCAAGGCGGCTCCGGATTCCCGTCTTCCGCCCAGGGCCAGCAGCGCCGCACCCAGTCCCCCGGCTGCACCGGCGCCGGGCAAGCCGGTCACGGGGCGCCCCGCGACGGCCTCAAGCTCGAGGGCCCACTTCGCCAGGCCGGCCTCGAGAATCCCGACGGTGCGCGGGTCCGCACCTTTCTGCGGCCCGAAGATCCGGGCCGCCCCGGACGGCCCGAGCAGCGGATGTTCGACATCGGTGGCGGCGATCAGATCCACCCCCGTCAGTCTGCGGCGGGCAGCGGCCAGGCCGCCCAGGGCCTCGGCCATGCCGCGCCCGCCGTCGGTGCAGGCGCTGCCACCGAGGCCCACGACCACGGTGCGGGCGCCCGAACGCAGCGCCTGATCGATCAGCCGGCCCACTCCTGCGCTCTGGGCTGCCAGCGCCGTCTCGGCCGTCGGCGCTCCGCCGAGCAGCGCCAACCCGCAGGCCTGAGCACTTTCGATGTATGCGGTCGGGCCGGCCGGATCGAACACCCAGGCCGCCGTGACGTCATGTGAGAGCGGGCCGCGGACCCGGCTGCGTCGCAACCGCCAGTCCGGGTGCCGCGCGGACAGGACCTCGACGAAGCCCGGGCCGCCGTCCGACAACGGGACGGTCACCAGCCCGTCCTGCGGGCGGGCCCGCCGCCACCCTTCGGCGATGGCCCGGGCGGCCTCCAGGGCCGACAGGCTGTCCCCGAAGCAGTCCGGGGCGATCAGCACGCGCAGGGCCACCCCGGCAGGCTACTTCTCGCAACCGGTCTCGCAACCGGCCCGCACCGGCCGGGTCGCCGGGGCGAAGTAACCTGTCAGTCGTGAAACCGCTGGGCCGCCGAAATGCCGGTGCGGACGACTCGGGGTCTGACGACTCGGGGTCCGCCGCGGAGACCCCTGATCCGACCGAGGCCACGCCTGAGGCCGTGACCGGGAGCGCCAACCGCACCACCTCGCCGAAGGGCCGGCCAACCCCTAAGCGCACCGACAAGGCCAAGAAGCGCGGCCCGGTGGCGCCCGCTCCGACGACCTCCGCCGAGGCTCGACAGCGCCGCAAGGAAATGCGGAAGACGATGACCAAGGAGGAGCGCAAGGCCGAGAAGGTCAAGCGCCGCGCCGCCATGGCCACCCAGCGCGAGCGGATGATGTCCGGCGAGCAGGCCTTCCTCATGCCGCGCGACAAGGGCGAGGTCAGGGCCTACGTCCGAGACCTGGTCGACTCGAGGCGCAATCTGCTCGGGCTGTTCCTGCCGCTGTCGCTCATCCTGATCTTCGTCATGCTCGCATTGCCCAGGCTGGCCTACTATTCGCCGCCGTTCACGCTGGCCCTGATGCTGGGCATGCTGGTCGACGGCTTCCTGCTGGCCCGAAAGGTCAACAAGGCGGTGGACGCGAAGTTCCCCGACACCACCGAAACCCACCGCAAGCTCGGCCTCTACGCCGTCTCGCGAGCCACCCAGCTGCGCCGATCCCGAGTGCCGCGCCCCCGCGTCGAGCGCGGCGCGACGGTGGCCTGAGCGCGGCCGTGCGCACCCTGGTGCTCGGCGGTATCCGGTCCGGCAAGTCGCTCTGGGCCGAGTCGGCGTTACCCGGGGACGCACCGGTGCGCTACATCGCCACCGGGTCGAGCGGCGGCGACGACGGCTCCGACCCGGCCTGGCTTCGGCGCGTTGCGGCGCATCGCGACCGCCGGCCCGCGGCGTGGAGCACCGTGGAGACGGTCGACGTCGCCGGACAACTCGGCCGAGACGGCAGTCCCACGCTGGTCGACGACCTCGGCGGCTGGCTGACCGCCGTCCTGGACCGGCGCGGCTGGGACGGTGCGCCGATCGTCTCCGACGTCGACGAACTGGTCTCCGCCGTGCACCGCTGCAGCGCCGAACTGGTCGTGGTCAGCCCGGAGGTCGGCTTGACGGTGGTCCCGGCCACCGAGTCGGGCAGGCGCTTCGCCGACGAGTTGGGCGGGCTCAACCGCCGCCTGGCGGACTGCTGCGACCAGGTGGTTCTGGTGGTCGCCGGTCAGCCGCTCTGGATCAAGCCGACGAAGGCGATGCACTGATGGAATTCACCGAGATCGCGTCACCCGACGGCAGGGTCGCTGCCGCCGCGCGCCGCCGCCAGGACATGCTGACCAAACCCCGGGGAGCGCTGGGCCGGCTGGAGGACGTGGCCATATGGGTGTCGTCCTGCCAGGGCGAATGTCCGCCCAGGCCCTTCGAACGTGCCCGCGTCGTCGTGTTCGCAGGCGACCACGGGGTGGCCCGGCACGGAGTTTCGGCCTACCCGGCCGAGGTCACCGCTCAGATGGTGGACAACATCGAGGCCGGCGGGGCGGCGATCAACGTGCTCGCCGACCTGGCCGGCGCGACGGTGCGCGTCGTCGACATGGCGGTGGACCGCGACGCGGCGGCCACCTACCGGGTGCGGCGCTCGAGCGGCGACATCGCCGTGCAGGACGCGTTGAGCACCGATGAGGCCGTCGCCGCCATCGAGACCGGGATCCGGATCGCCGACGAGGAGGTCGACGCCGGGGCCGATGTGCTCATCGCCGGCGACATGGGTATCGGAAACACCACTGCCGCAACCACTCTGGTCGCCGCAGTGACCGGGATCGAACCGGTGCTGGCGGTGGGCCGCGGAACCGGGATCGACGACGCGGCATGGGCCCGCAAGACCGCCGCGGTCCGCGACGCGCTGTACCGCTCCCGGGCCGTGCACACCGACCCGGTGGGACTGCTGGCCGCCTGCGGCGGCGCCGATCTGGCCGCCATGGCCGGCTTCTGCGCGCAGGCCGCGGTCCGGCGGACCCCGCTGCTGCTGGATGGCCTGGTGGTCGCCGCCGCCGCGCTGCTGGCCGAACAACTCGCGCCCGGGGCGCGGTTGTGGTGGCAAGCGGGCCACCGTTCGCCCGAACCGGCGCACACCCTGGCCCTGACCCATCTGCGCCTCGAGCCGATCATCGACCTGGGCCTGCGGTTGGGTGAGGGCACCGGCGCCGCGTTGGCCCTGCCCGTCGTCCACGCGGCAGTCGCCGCCCTGGCGTCGATGACGACATTCGCCGACGCGGGCGTGTCGGGCCCGGACTCGTGATCGATTCGGTGGCAAGCGCTTTCGCGTTTGGCAGCGTTCTCCCGGCCGGGCATCGCGACACCGGCCCGTCCGCCGCCACCATCACCGCGCTGCCGGTGGTGGGTGTCGCCCTGGGCCTCGCCGCGGCGGTGGCGCTGGAGGCCGGTCGCTGGGCGTTCGGGCCGCACAGCCTGCTGGCCGGGGCATCGGCGGTGATCACCCTGCTGGTCCTGACCCGCGGGCTGCACATCGACGGACTTGCCGACACCGCCGACGGGCTGGGCTGCTACGGATCCCCGCAACGCGCCCTGGCGGTGATGCACGACGGTTCCACCGGCCCTTTCGGCGTCGCCGCCGTCGGCGTGCTGATCCTGACCCAGGCCGCCGGCCTGGCCGCGCTGCCCACCGGGATCACCGGCACCGCCGCCGTCGTGACGGCGGTCGTCACCGGACGGGTCGCCGCCGTGCTGGCCTGCCGGCGGGGGGTGCCCGCCGCGTCCGGTAGCAGCCTCGGTGCGGCGGTGGCCGGCAGCCAGCCGGCGACGGTGGTGGCGGCCTGGGCGCTGGCCGCCGGCGCGCTCTCGGCGGCCGCCTGCGTGCGGACCTGGCAGGGCCCGGTCGTGGTGGCCGTCGCCCTGCTGGCCGCGGCGGCCGTGATCCGCCACTGTGCGCGCCGCTTCGGCGGCATCACCGGCGATGTGACTGGCGCGGCGGTGGAACTGTCTACCACGCTGACCCTGCTGGGACTGGCGATCCGGACCTGAAAGCCGTCACCATGGGAACTAATCATCGGCCAAGACCGCGCACTTCGAGGGGTGACAGGTGACCGAAGACGATGTGGCCACCGGCAGCGTGCCCGATTCCCACTGGTTCCAGCGGGTGGCGGACAGCAGCGGCCTGGTGTTCTTCATTCTGCGGATTCGGCCCGATGTGGCCTTCGAGTTCGTCACCGGCGGGATGCGGACACAGCTGGTGGGTTCCAGGCCCGACACCACGCCGGACGCCGCGCGGACACTGCTGGACCAGGTTCATCCCGACTCGGCCGGCGGTCTGGCCACCTTGCTCGGGATGGAGCCGGGTCAGCAGCACCTGATCGAGCTGAAATGGAGGCACGTCACGGGCCGGCCGGTGTTCAGCCGCGGTCAGGTGCTCTGCCGCCGGCGCGAGGACGGGTCGGCGGTCGTCGAAGGCGCGATGCAGGACGTCACGCATCTGCACGAGATGGAACGGGAACTGCGCAACTCCGAGCAGCGCCACCGCCTGCTGGCCCACAACGCCTGGGACGTCATCTGGACCATGGGGCTGGACGGTTCCATCACCTACGTCAGCCCCGCGGTCCAACGGGTGCGCGGTTTCACTCCCGAGGAGGCCATGGCCCAGCCACTCGAGGAGATCCATCCCCCGGAATCCGCGGCCAAGGTCGGAAGCTACTTCGCCGACCTGTTCGCGGCCATCGAGAGCGGCACCGAGGTCCAGATGTACCGCGGGGAGCACGAGTACTACCGCAAGGACGGCTCCATCATGACCGGCGAATTACAGGTCATTCCGCACGTGGATTCCGACGGCAACGTAGTCGAGATCCTCGGTGTCACGCGAGATATCAGTCAGCGCAAGATGTTCGAAGCGGAATTGACCCGGCTGGCCGTCACCGACCCGCTCACCGGGCTGTGGAACCGCCGGCACACCACCGAGTTGCTCTCCGCGGACATCGCCCAGGCGGGACGCAGTGGCCAGGCGCTGACACTGCTCATGGTCGACGTCGACCACTTCAAGTCCATCAACGACACCCACGGGCACCAGATCGGCGACCGCGTGCTCATCGAGGTGGCCAACCGGCTGCGCGAGCAGGTTCGCACCACCGACGTCGTAGCACGTTGGGGCGGTGAGGAATTCGTCATCCTGCTCCGGTACTGCGGCCTGAGCGATGCGGTCGCGATCGCAGAGAAGTTGCGGCATCGGATCGCCGACGTCCCGTTCGAGCGCCTGTGCTCGGTCAGCGTGAGCATCGGGGCGGCCGAACTGCTCCCCGGCGAGGATCTGCCCTCCTGGGTGGCCCGCGCCGACGCGGCGTTGTACCAGGCCAAGCGGTCCGGGCGGAACACCGTGGCGCACGGCTGAATTCGCGCGGGCGTCAGCGGAGCCGGGTCATCCAGCACCACCCGCGAAGCGTCAGCGGAGCCGGGTCATCCAGCACCACCCGCGAAGCGTCAGCGGAGCCGGGTCATCCAGCCGTGCGTGTCGGCGAAGGTCCCGCGCTGAATGCCGGTGAGTGTGTCGCGCAGCGCCATGGTGACCTCGCCGGGCTGACCGTCACCGACGGTGAACTCGCCATCGCCGTATTTCACCTGTGCCACCGGGGTGATGACCGCCGCCGTACCGCAGGCGAATACTTCGGTGATCTCACCGGTGGCCACGCCTTTGCGCCACTCCTCGACGTCGATCTTGCGCTCCTCCACCGCGAAACCCGCATCCCCGGCCAGCTGGAGCAGCGAGTCGCGGGTGATGCCGGGCAGCAGCGACCCGCTCAACTCAGGGGTGACCAGGTGCGCCGAGCCTCCCCTGCCGAAGACGAAGAACAGGTTCATCCCGCCCATCTCCTCGATGTAGCGGCGCTCGATGGCGTCCAGCCACACCACCTGGTCGCAGCCGTGTTCCGCCGCCTCGGCCTGGGCCAGCAGCGAGGCCGCGTAGTTGCCGCCGAACTTGGCCGCACCGGTGCCGCCGGGGCTGGCACGGACGTACTCGGTGGACAGCCACACGCTGACCGGTTTGATACCGCCCTTGAAGTAGGCCCCGGCCGGCGAGGCGATCACCAGGTAGCGATAGTGCGCCGAGGGCCGCACCCCGAGCCCGGGCTCGGTGGCGATGATGAACGGACGCAGGTACAGCGACTGCTCTCCGCCGGCCGGCGGGACCCAGAGGTGGTCGACGGCGATGAGTTGGCGCAGCGACTCGAGGAAGGCCTCGTCGGGCAGTTCGGGGATGGCCAGCCGCCGCGCGGAGGCGCGCAGCCGGGCCGCGTTGGCGTCGGGACGGAACGAGACGATCGACCCATCGGCCCACCGGTAAGCCTTCAGTCCCTCGAAGACCTCCTGGGCGTAGTGCAGGACGATCGCCGAGGGATCCAGTTCGATGGGCCCGTAGGGCACCACCTGGGCCTCGTGCCAACCACGGTCGCGGTCGTAGCCTATCGACACCATGTGGTCGGTGCTGTACTGGCCGAATCCCGGGTCGGCGAGGATCGCCGCGCGTTCGGACTCGCTCGCCGGGTGGGCGTTGCGCTGCACCGTGAACGCGAGCGTGGCCTGGGACATAGCCGCGATTCTATAACCGCGTCTAGCGGGTCTTGACATCGATGAACGGCGGCTTGACGACCTCGAAGTCCAGCATCCGTCCGCGCACGTCGACGCTGACCAGCGACCCGTCCGCCACACCGGCCCCGGTGTCGATCAGCGCCAACGCGATGCCCGCACCCAGCGTCGGCGAGAACGTGCCCGAGGTGGTGTGCCCAACCGGCCGCGCGTCCGCCAGCACCGTCATCTCGGCGCGCGGCACCCCGCGCCCGACCGCACGCAAGCCGCGCAGCAGCCGTCGGGGACCGGCCTGCTTCTCGGCGACCAGCGCTTCGCGGCCCCAGAAAGCGTCCTTGGACCACCCCACCGCCCAGCCGCAGCGAGCCTGCAGCGGGGAGATCCCCAGGGACAGTTCGTGGCCGTGCAGCGGATATCCCATCTCGGTGCGCAGCGTGTCACGTGCGCCCAGGCCCGCCAGTTGACCGCCCCGTCCCTCCACCTCGGCGGCCAGCGCGTCGAACACCACCGGTGCGTCGTCCCAGCGCGGCAGCAACTCGTAGCCGTGCTCGCCGGTGTAGCCGGTGCGACACACCCGGACGGGCAGGCCCGAGTAATCGGCGTCGGCGTAGCCCATGTAGTCCATGTCTACGGGCAGCCCGAGGGCGGTCAGCACCTCAGCCGAACGCGGGCCCTGCACGGCCAGCACCGCGTGGGAGCGGTGCTCGTCGGTTACCGAAATGCCCGGTGGCGCAGCATTTTTCAGGAGAGCGACGACGGCGGCGGTGTTGGCCGCGTTGGGCACCAGGAAGATCTCGTCATCGCTGACGTAGTAGGCGATGAGGTCATCGACGACGCCGCCGTCCGGTGCGCAGCACAAGGAGTACTGGGCCTTCCCGGGCCCGATCCGGCGCAGGTCGTTGGTCAGCGCGGAGTTGACGAACTCCGCCGCCCCGGGACCGGCCACCAGCGCCTTGCCGAGATGGCTGACGTCGAAAAGCCCGACCGCCTCCCGGGTGGCGGTGTGCTCGCCGACGGTGCCGGCGTAGGACACCGGCATCAGCCACCCGCCGAACGGTGCGAAGGTGGCGCCGCGGTCGCGGTGGCGACCCTCCAGCGGGCCGTGAAGCAGCTGTTCCTCGGTCGGGTCACTAGTCACGCGGTTAACCCTAAACGCAGCCGGTTAGGGTGTCGCTGATGAGCACCCGGCCCGGCTACACCGCCCCCACCGTCACCGTCGCGACTTCCGTTCCCAGACGCGGGTCCGGTTCGTCGGTTCTGCTGGTGGGGGTTGTCGGCGGCCCCGGCGACGACGCGGCGCCGAAGGTCGTCGGCGGGTCGTTCCTCGACGCCGAGGCCGTCGGCGAGATCGAGGTCGCACTGCGGGCGCTGGGCGCCAAGGCCGGGCCCGAGCAGGTCACCAGACTGCACATCCCGTCGTTGCCGGTCGGCAGCGTGCTGGCCGTCGGCCTCGGCGCGCAGCGCGACGATTGGCCGGCCGAGACGATCCGGCGTGCCTCCGGAGCCGCCGCCCGGGCGCTGAGCGAGGTGCGTGCGATCATCACCACGCTGTCGGAGTTGCACCTCGATGCGGCGGTCGAGGGCCTGATCCTGGGCGGCTACCAGATGCACGAGTTCCGCAGCGCCAAGACCGCGCCCAAGGAACCGGGCCCGGCGAGGATCACCGCGTTGTCGACCGCCGCGGGCGCCAAAGCTCAGGCCGCCCGCGCGGTCGCGATCGCCACCGCCGTGGCCACCGCCCGGGACCTGGTCAACACTCCCCCCAGCCATCTTCACCCCGACGAATTCGCCAGGCGGGCAAAGCTTCTGGGCACCGACGCCGGACTGGCCGTCGAGGTGCTCGACGAGAGGGCACTGGCCGGGCAGGGCTACGGCGGGATCATCGGTGTCGGCAAGGGCTCGGCCAACCCGCCCCGGCTGGTGCGGCTGACCTACCGCGGCGCCAAAGGCGGGAAGGGCCGGAAGGTGGCGCTGATCGGCAAGGGCATCACCTTCGACACCGGCGGCATCTCGATCAAGCCGGCCGCCCAGATGCATCACATGACCTCCGACATGGCCGGGGCCGCGGCGGTGGTGGCCACGATGGTGCTGGCCGCCGGGCGGAAGCTGCCCATCGACGTCGTCGCCACCGTCCCGATGGCCGAGAACATGCCCTCGGCCACCGCCCAGCGGCCCGGCGATGTGCTGACCCAGTACGGCGGCGTCACCGTGGAGGTGCTCAACACCGACGCCGAAGGCCGGCTGATCCTCGCCGACGCGATCGTGCGGGCCTGCGAGGACTCCCCCGACTACCTGATCGAGACCTCCACGCTGACCGGGGCGCAGACCGTCGCGCTGGGCGCGCGGATCCCCGGGGTGATGGGCAGCGACGAATTCCGCGACCGGGTGGCGGCGCTGTCCCAGCGGGAGGGCGAGAACGGTTGGCCCATGCCGCTTCCCGACGAGCTCAAAGAGGACCTGAAGTCGACGGTGGCCGACCTGGCCAACATCAGTTCGCAGCGGTTCGCCGGCATGCTGGTGGCCGGCGTGTTCCTGCGCGAGTTCGTCGCCGAGGGCGTGCAGTGGGCCCACATCGACATCGCCGGTCCGGCCTACAACACCGGCGCGCCGTGGGGCTACACCCCCAAAGGAGGGACCGGAGTGCCGGTGCGGACGCTCTTCGCGGTCCTGGAGGACATCGCCGAGAACGGCTGAGCCGGAACGGGTGGGGAAGTCGCCCGGTACCCGTATCCTCGGCCCATGAGCTCGATTTTCGACAGGAACCGGACCCTGGAGCAGCGCCGTCAGGCGGTCTCCAACATGTACGACTTTCTGGTCAAGGGGGGCATGGCCGACACCACCAGGATGCCTTCGGAGGTGATCGAACAGGCCCGCAAGGCGACACTGCATCGCTACCACCCGACCACCGACACGGCCAAGGGCGACCCGGTATTGCTGGTGCCGCCGCTGGGTTCGCAGTCGGTGTGCTTCGACCTCAGACGCGGCTGCTCGCTCACCGAGCATCTTCTGGCCTCTGGACGACCGGTCTACCTCGTGGACTACGGCGAGATCGCGTTGTCCGACCGCGACCTCGGCCTGGAGCACTGGGTCACCGATGCCGTGCCGGCCGCGATCAGGAAGGTGTCCGAGGACAACGGCGGCCGGCCGGTGAATCTCGTCGGATGGTGCCTGGGCGGAGTCATCTCCATCCTGACCACCGCTGCGTGGGGCCACGAACTGCCGATCAAGTCGGTCGTCATGGTCGCCAGCCCGTTCGACATCAGCAAGAACCCGATGGTCGCCCCGGTTCGCACCATCGGCAAGTACACCGGCGGCCGGGTCCTCGGGAGCCTCATCAAGGTGATGGGCGGGATCCCCGCGCAGATCGTCGGGCCGGCGTTCAAGGCGACGTCGATCACCACCTACCTCAAGAAGCCGATCACGCTGATCAAGCATCGGGACGACCGGGAGTTCCTGGCCCAGGTTGAGGCGGTCGACGGGCTGATGAACAGCATGCTCGCCTATCCGGGGCGTTCCACGCTGCAGGTCTATCAGCGACTGGTCCAGCAGAACGACCTGGCGGACGGCAAGGTTCAGGGCCCCAACAAACTGGTCGACCTCGCCGAGGTGCGGGTTCCGGTGATGAACGTGGCCGGCACCACCGACGTGCTGGTGCCGGTCGACGTCGCCCATCACGTCGGCACTCTGCTGCCCAACTCGCCCGAGGTCCGCCTCGAGACCGCCCCCGGCGGGCACCTCGGGGTGCTGACCGGGCGCTCGGCGGTGAACACCACCTGGAAGATGATCGACGATTTCCTCGACAGGCAGTCCGCCTGAGCGGGTCGGAACGCCCTCGCGCTAGACCACTTTGCCGCGGGCGGTGCTGCGCAACGCCTGCGGCAGCAGCCTGGAGGTGCCGTAGAGCAGGTAGGCCTCCGGGGTGACCGGACGCACCGCCTTCTTGGCCCGGACCGCCGACAGGATGGCCGCCGCCACCCTCTCCGGACCGTACCGGCGTACCTCGAACATCCGCTCCAGTTGCGCCCGCCGGGCGGGGACGGCCGACTGGCGGCCCTCGGCGGCGTGAAAGCCGGTGGCCGAGAGGATGTTGGTGTTGACCAGGCCGGGGCAGATCGTCGTCAGTCCCACCCCGGCGGTGTCGAGTTCGGCCCGCAGACAGTCGGAGAACATGTACACCGCCGCCTTGGAGGTGCAATAGGCGTTGAGCGAACTGAGCGGCGCGTAGGCCGCCATCGAGGCGACGTTGACGATGTGCCCGCCGGTCCCCCGCTCCACCAGTCGGCGCGCGAAGGCGCGGCAGCCGTTGACCACCCCGCCGAGGTTGACGTCGAGCACTCGGTCGAACTGGGATGCCGGGATGTCCAGGAATGCCCCCGCCACCCCGATCCCGGCGTTGTTGACCACGATGTCCGGCACACCGTGGTCGGCGCAGACCCGCTCGGCGAAGGTCTCGACGGCCTCGGCGTCGGCGACGTCGAGCGCAAACGAGTGCGCCACGCCGCCGGTGTCCCTGATCCGGGCTGCGGTGGCGGCGGCGCTCGCCTCGTCGATGTCGCTGACCACCACCTCGGCGCCCTCGGCCGCGAAGGCATACGCCGTGGCCCGGCCGATGCCGCTGCCGGCGCCGGTGACCGCAACCAGCATGTCGCCGAAGGTTTTTCGCGGCCGGCCCACCTCCGCCCGCAGCAGGGCCCGGCTGGGCTGCTCGCCTTCGAGGTGTCGGGCCAGTTCGTCCACCGCGCCCGCCACCACCTGCGGGTGCGACATCGGCGACCAATGGCCGGCGCGAATGTCGCGGCGCCACAGCGAGGAAACCCACCGCGGGGTGTCGTCGTAGACGTAGGGCCGGACGAACCTGTCCTCGGTGTTGACCAGCAACTGCACCGGAACAGAGACGTGGCGCTCCCGCACCGGCGCCCTCAGCGCGCGAAAGACGTTGGCGCGGTAGATTTTCAGACCGTTGGTGGCGTCGGCGACGAAGGTGCGGCCCTGGTGCCGCTGGTGCGCCGGGAGGCCGGGGGCGATCAGGCGGCGATTCATCCACCGGGCCAGGAACGACCGCATCGCCGCCGGCGTGAGCACCGGGATCGAGAAACCGACCATGTAACTGAAGTGGGCGGCTTGGGTAAAGGCCCGGGCGAATCTTCGTGGGCGGTGGGGTCGGGCCAGTCCCTCCCGGATGAACCGGCTCAGATGACCGGGGTCTGGCCCGGAGACCGAGGTGTAGGACGCCACCAGGTCGCCGGCCCCCGGGCGGGTCAGGTATTCCCACACCGTCGCCGCACCCCAGTCGTGGCCGACCGCGTGCACTTTCTCGCCCGGACACAGCTGGGAGACCACGGCGTCGAAATCGTCGGCCAGGATGGCGACGTCGTAGGCCGCCGCCCGCCGGGGCGCCTCGGACCGCCCGGCGCCCCGGTTGTCGTAGCGGATGACGCGGTACCTGCCGGCCAGCAGCCCCACCACGCCGTCCCACAGCTTGTGCGAGTCGGGCCAGCCGTGCACCAGCACCACCGTCGGCCCGTCCGGATTGCCCTCCAGATAGGCCGCGAGACGGGTTCCGTCGCGGGACTGGATGTAGCGCGTCGTCATCCGGGGATCACTGCCCGTCGAGTTCGGAGCGCAGCGCACGGCTGCGCTCGATCCGGCGCCGGGCGTCGTGGTCGCGCATCCGTTTCGGGTAGCCGACTTTCTGGACGTCGTAGACCGGGATGCCCAGTCGCTGGCCGATACGCCGCGCGCCGGCGGGTCCGCCGGCCGGGCGGCGGGTCCATTCGCCGTCGGCGGCCACCAGGACGACGGTCAGCGGGGTGACGGTGGTCTGGGGTTCGATGTAGGCCTCCACGCCGGTGCGTTCGGCCGCCCAACGGCCCAGGTATCGCAGGTCGGGGGCACCCGTGCGGTCGCCACCGGCGCCGCCCGGCCGTCTTCGCCGGATTCTGTCGAACAGGCCCACCGCCGCAATCTCCTCTCGAACCGCCGTTCCTCGATGGTGCCAGAGAAAAAGACCTTGCCGCTTACCCGCCCATGACGGTCCGACAATGACAGGATTGGGGCACCATCGGCCGTCCGAAGCTTTCGAGGAGTCAACAGTCATGTCCGTCTCCGTCCAGATGCCCGCACTCGGCGAGAGCGTCACCGAGGGCACCGTCACCCGCTGGCTCAAGCACGAGGGTGACACCGTCGAGGTGGACGAGCCGTTGCTGGAGGTGTCCACCGACAAGGTCGACACCGAGATTCCCGCCCCTGCCTCGGGGGTGCTGACCAAGATCGTCGCCCACGAAGACGACACCGTCGCCGTCGGCGGGGAGCTGGCCGTCATCTCCGACTCGGGTGCGGCGGCCGCGCCGGCCCCGCCGACCGCGTCCGTCGAACAGCCCACGCCCGCCGAGCAACCGGCCGCTCAGGCGGCCCCGGCGCCGGCGCCGGAGATCAGCGAGGCTCCCGCGCCCGCCGCTGTGCCCCCGCCGCCCCCGCCCCCGGCCGCCCCGGTGGCGTCGGGCTCGTCGACACCGGTGCTGATGCCCGAACTCGGCGAATCGGTCACCGAGGGCACCGTGACCCGCTGGCTCAAGAAGGTCGGCGACACCGTCGCCGTGGACGAGCCCCTGGTCGAGGTTTCCACCGACAAGGTCGACACCGAGATCCCCTCGCCGGCATCCGGCACTCTGCTGAGCATCACCGCCGAGGAGGATGTGACGGTCAAGGTCGGCGGCGAGCTGGCCAGGATCGGCCAGGCCGGCCCGGTGCCCTCCCAGCCGGAACCCGAACCCACGCCGCCCGCTGCCCCGCCGCCCGCTGCCCCGGCGCCCGCTGCCCCGGCTCCCGCTGCCCCGGCTCCGCCGGCTCCCCCGGCGCCCCCGGCTCCCGTGGCGGAGCGACCGCCGGCCCCCGCACCCACCCCGGCACCCGCCCCGGCACCCCCGCCCGGAGCCGACGACGGCACGCCCTATGTCACCCCGCTGGTTCGAAAGCTGGCCTCCGACAACGGTGTCGACCTCTCCACGGTGAAGGGCACCGGGGTGGGCGGACGAATCCGCAAGCAGGATGTGCTGGCGGCCGCCGGCCGGAAGGACGAGGGCCGGGAGGCCCCGGCCGCCGCTCCCCCGGCCGCGGCCGAGAAGGCCGCCCCCGCGCCGGCGGCGCCGTCACCGCTGGCGCACCTGCGCGGCACCACCCAGAAGGCCAACCGGATACGTCAGATCACCGCCCGCAAGACCCGCGAGTCGCTGCAGGCCACCGCCCAACTCACCCAGACCCACGAGGTCGACATGACCAAGATCGTGGGTCTGCGGGCTCGGGCCAAGAAGGAGTTCGCCGAACGAGAGGGCGTGAACCTCACCTACCTGCCGTTCTTCGCCCGCGCGGTGATCGACGCTCTCAAAGCGCACCCGAACATCAACGCCAGCTTCAACGAGGAGACCGGCGAGATCACCTACTACGACGCCGAGCACCTGGGCTTCGCGGTGGACACCGAGCAGGGTCTGCTCTCGCCGGTCGTGCACAACGCCGGCGACCTGTCGCTGGCCGGACTGGCGCGGGCCATACACGACATCGCCGCCCGGGCCCGTTCCGGCAACCTCAAGCCCGACGAACTCTCCGGTGGGACCTTCACCATCACCAACATCGGAAGCCAGGGAGCGCTGTTCGACACCCCGATCCTGGTCCCGCCGCAGGCCGCGATGCTGGGCACCGGGGCGATCGTCAAGCGGCCGCGGGTGATCGTCGACGAACTCGGCAACGAGTCGGTGGGCGTGCGGTCGGTGTGCTACCTGCCGATGACCTACGACCATCGCCTCGTCGACGGCGCTGACGCCGGCCGCTTCCTGACCACCGTCCGCAAACGGCTTGAGGAAGCCGCCTTCGAAGGCGAACTGGGACTTTGAGCGACAGCGAAATGACGACTTTGAGCGAAGGCGAAATGAGGACTTTGAGCGAAGGCGAACTGGGACTTTGAGCGAAGGCGAAATGACGACTTTGAGCGACAGCGAAATGACACCTTGAGCGAAACATTGACCGTCGCCGTCGCGGGCTCGTCGGGTCTGATCGGCTCGGCACTGGTCGCCGCCCTGCGCTCCGCCGATCACCGGGTGATCCGGATCGTGCGGCGCACCGCGGCCAACCGCGATGAGCTGCACTGGAATCCCTCCAGCGGCGAGTTCGACCCGGCCGGCCTGGACGGGGTCGATGCGGTGGTCAACCTCTGCGGCGTGGGCGTGGGCGACAAGCGCTGGTCCGGCGCTTTCAAGCAGAGCCTGCGCGACAGCCGCATCGACGCCACCGAGGTGATCTCGGCGGCGGTCGCCCAAGCCGGCGTCCCCACCCTGGTCAATGCCAGCGCGGTGGGCTACTACGGCGACACCGGCAGCCGCATCGTCGACGAGACAGCTTCTGCCGGAACAGGTTTCCTGGCCCAGTTGTGCGTCGACTGGGAGGCTTCCACCGGTCCGGCCAGCGACGCCGGGGTACGGGTGGTGCTGGCCCGCACCGGGCTGGTGCTCTCCCCGGCCGGCGGCATGCTCAGCAGGCTCAAGCCGCTTTTCGCCCTGGGACTCGGTGGACCGCTGGCGGGCGGGCGGCAGTACATGCCGTGGATCACCCTGGAGGACCAGATCCGGGCCATGCTGTTCGCGATCCGCAGCACCGGGTTGTCCGGGCCGGTCAACTTCACCGGTCCGGTGCCGGTCACCAACGCGGAGTTCACCGCCGCGCTGGGGAGGGCGGTGAACCGGCCCGCGCCCTGGCCGGTCCCCGGCATCGCCCTGAAGACGCTGCTCGGGGAGTTCGCGCAGGAGGGCCTGCTGGGCGGCCAGCGTGCCATCCCGGCCGCCCTGGAACGTGCCGGTTTCGTCTTCCATCACAACACCATCGGGGAGGCTCTCGCCTACGCCACCGGCTCGAAGGGGAGGTAGTACCGTCGGTTGGATGCGGCAATCCATCCGCTCCAGCGATGCCCCGGTGCGGGTCCGTCAGCTCGGGACGCTGGACTACCTCGCCGCCTGGGAACTTCAGCGGGCGACCGCCGAGACGCGGATCGCCGGCGGCCCGGACACCTTGATGCTGCTGGAACATGCGCCGGTGTACACCGCCGGCAAGCGGACCGAGGCCCACGAGCGTCCGGTGGACGGAACCCCCGTGGTGGACACCGACCGCGGCGGCAAGATCACCTGGCACGGGCCCGGGCAGCTCGTCGGGTATCCCGTCATCGGCCTCGCCGCGCCGCTGGATGTGGTGAATTACGTTCGGCGCCTTGAACAGTCGCTGATCGCCGTGTGCTCCGACTACGGGTTGGACGCCGGCCGGGTCGACGGCCGCTCCGGTGTGTGGCTGCCGCCGGAGTCGGGTCGGCCGGCCCGCAAGATCGCCGCGATCGGCATCCGGGTCGCCCGCGGCACCACGCTGCACGGCTTCGCCTTGAACTGCGACTGCGATCTGGGCGCGTTCCGGGCGATCGTGCCGTGCGGGATCGCCGACGCGGGGGTGACGTCGCTGACGGCCGAACTGGGCCGCCGGGTCGGCGTCAGCGAGGTCCGGGACCGGGTCGCCGGTGCGGTCTGCGACGCCCTGGACGGCCGCCTGGCGACGGCGCGGTGACTAGCGCGGACCGATTCCGCCGGGACCGACCGGACCGACCCCGACCGGGCCGACCACACCGCCGACCCCGACCGGACCGACCGGACCCGTGACCGGATTGACCCCGACCGGGCCGACCACACCGCCGACCCCGACCGGGCCTGCCGGGCCCGCGACGACCGGGGCGACCGGGACGCATACGAACCTCACCGGGTCCCAGACCCACCCGACGGCGCAATCGGCGTTGTTGGCAGTGCTGCCCGGAGGCGTGGCCAGAACGGCCAACGGGAGCACCCCGGCCATCAGCGCGAATCCCGCGATGGCCGCGCCTCGTCGGACCGAATGGTGTCGAGCCGAAAGATGTCGAACCGAATGATCGAGCACCGTCATCGCCGGTCTCCTCAAGTGTCTTGACTGCCCGTGCCGGTGGAGTCTCGGGCTAGTGCGGATAGTGGTCAAGCTAGCACGGGACGATCGCCGGTGCACCGGGCTCTCGGGTGCCCGTAACATCGCGACCATGAGCGTGCATCCCGGTGACCGTAGGCTTCTGCGGCTCGAGGTGCGAAACGCCGAGACCCCGATCGAACGCAAACCGCCGTGGATCAGAACCCGGGCCCGGATGGGACCGGAGTACACCGCGCTGAAGGGGCTGGTCCGTCGCGAGGGCCTGCACACCGTCTGCGAGGAAGCCGGTTGCCCCAACATCTTCGAGTGCTGGGAGGACCGGGAGGCCACCTTCCTGATCGGCGGCGAGCAGTGCACCCGCCGCTGCGACTTCTGCCAGATCGACACCGGCAAACCGGCCGAACTCGACCGGGACGAGCCACGGCGGGTGGCCGAGAGCGTGAAGGCGATGGGCCTGAAGTACGCCACGGTGACCGGGGTGGCCCGCGACGACCTGCCCGACGGCGGCGCCTGGCTGTACGCCGAGACGGTCCTGGCGATCAAGAGGCTCAACCCGTCGACCGGCGTGGAACTGCTCGCCCCCGACTTCAACGGCGAGCCGGCCCTGCTGCGGCAGGTCTTCGAGTCCCGCCCGGAGGTGTTCGCGCACAACGTGGAGACGGTGCCGCGCATCTTCAAGCGGATCCGTCCGGCGTTCCGGTACCGGCGCAGCCTGGACGTGCTGACCGCGGCGCAGGAGTTCGGGCTGGTCACCAAGAGCAACCTGATCCTGGGCATGGGCGAGACGATCGACGAGGTGCGCACCGCGCTGGTCGACCTGCACCGCGCCGGGTGCGACATCGTCACCATCACCCAGTACCTGCGCCCCTCCCCGCGTCATCACCCGGTGGAGCGCTGGGTTCATCCCGAGGAATTCGTCGAACTGGCCGGCTACGCCGAGGGCCTGGGTTTCGCCGGTGTGCTGGCCGGACCACTGGTGCGCTCCTCGTATCGGGCCGGGCGGCTTTACGATCAGGCTTCGCGGGCATCACGGCATTAACGACGCCAACCGTCCGTATCCTGAACAGCTATGGCGAAGACCCGCACCCCGGAACAACTCAAGGCCGCCAAGAAGGAAGCCAAGGCCGCCTCCAAGGCCGCCTCCAAGCAGCGCCGTGCGCAACTGTGGCAGGCCTTCCAGATGCAGCGCAAAGAGGACAGCCGGTTGCTGCCCTACATGGTGGGCGCGTTCCTACTGGTGGTGGCAGCCTCGGTGGGCCTCGGCCTCCTGATCGGCGGCTTCACCAAGTGGCTGTTCATCGCCCTGGGGATCGTGCTGGGCGTGCTGGTCGCATTCATCGTCTTCGGGCGGAGAGCGCAGAAGTCCATCTACCGCAAAGCCGAAGGCCAGGCCGGGGCCGGCGCGTGGGTGCTGGAGAACATGCGCGGCAAGTGGCGGGTCACCAAGACCGTCGCCGTCAACGGCAGTTTCGACGCGGTGCATCGGGTCGTCGGCCGACCGGGTGTGATCTTCGTCGGCGAGGGATCGCCGGCGCGGGTCAAGCCGCTGCTGGCCCAGGAGAAGAAGCGCACCGCCCGCCTCGTCGGTGAAGTGCCGATCTACGACGTCATCATCGGCGACGGCGACGGCGAGGTGCCGCTCGCCAAGCTGGAGCGCCACCTGAACAAGCTGCCGACCAACATCACCACCAAGAAGATGGACGACCTGGAGTCCAGGCTCACCGCGCTGGGAACCAGGAAGGGTCCGGTCGCCATGCCCAAGGGGCCGCTGCCCCCCCAGGCGAAGATGCGCGGGGTGCAGCGCAGCGTTCGCCGCCGCTAGATTTCCTGCCGTCGAGTGCGCGTTGACGCAGGCTTTGTGCAAGTAGCGGCCTGCCAGGCCGCGCACTCGATGAAGTCACGCGGCACCCCGGCATTCGCGACCCGCGCGGCGACGTCCTCGCGACGGTGTCCGGCCAGGACTCTGATCCGCCGCCAGCCGAGTCCGTCGATGTGTTCCGACCGGAGCACATCACTGCGGTACTGCGTCGGATCCGAACGGTGCTGCTCCCCGTCGTACTCGACCGCAACCATGTACTCCGGCCATCCCATGTCGAGGTAGTACCGGGAATAGCCGTCCGGGGCCAGTATCGGAATCTGGGTCTGCGGGCGCGGGAAGCCGGCCTCGATAAGCACCATTCGCAGCCAGGTCTCCTTGGGCGACTGCGCGCCGGCGTCGACGAAAATCAACAGGCCGGGGACGCGGCGCCGTCCGCGGACCCTGGGATGTGCTTCGAGCACGGCCAGGACGTCCTCGTCAGCGAATCGCGTTGCGCGAGCCAGGGCGTCGAGGCGCTCGAGCGCCACACCGCGCGGTCCGCGACGGGCGAGGTCGAAGGCTGTCCGCGCCACGGACGTGACCCGGAGCCCGCCGAGACCAGTCACCTCACCATCGAGGAGGGTGTCCCTGCCCACGACGACGCCGGCCGGCGACTTGTGCCGCGCCACGTTCAATTCGATCGGGATGTCGTCTGCGACCCATCGGGCACCGTGCATGGCCGATGCCGCCAGGCCGCACACGATGCCCTGGCGCTCGGACCACAACCATGCAGCGCCGATGCGATCCTCGACCGACGGCGGACGACCATTCGGCGTCCACACTCCCGGCAACAGCCGCCGGTGATGCGCCACCAGGCCGTGCCGGCTCACCTCACCCGCAGCCAGGGCCTCACCCGCACGGAACACCTGCACACCGGCGACGGTGTCAAAATTGGCGCGATCACCGTCTCACTCATCCACAGCCCGCGTCGAGTGCCCCTTGCGGCAGGCGAAATGCGAGCATCCGCCTGCCAGATGGGGCACTCAGCGCAGGACGACCGCCGTCCCCGTCAGCCGGTCCTGGAGTCCGCGGCCCTCGACGTCGGTGATCAGCGCCGGGATCACCGATGCGAGCAACAGACCGCGCGCCGCGGCACGGCCGGTGCCGACGTGCACCCGGTTGTCGACCGATGCGACGCGCAGCCGCAGGAGGAACTGGCCGGGGGTGAAACCGAACAACCGCACCGACAGCACCCCCATGAGGAACCAGATCAGCAGCACCGCGGTCGACAGGAAGGCGCCGCTGAACGCTCCGAGGGAAAGTCCCAGGCCGGCCAGCCCGTAGGAGATGAACCAGTCCACCAGCAGCGCCGCCGCCCGGCGGACCGGCCGGGCCAGGGAACCGGGCCCCTGTTCCGGCAGGCCGAGATGCTGGCCCGGATAGCCGTCGGCAGAACTCAGCGACTGTGGGCCGGAGAGCCAGGACCCGATTTCGCGCGCCATGACCCAAGGATAGGGCGTGGGACGACGTGTAACGTCAGGGAAACATTGGCTTGACGGACGTGCAACATCGGCTCCCTACCGTCAGGCCGGGTCAGGGACGCCCCACCCCACAGGACATGCGAAAAAGCAGGCTGCACAAAAGGAGTAACACGTGGCGAAGCATCAGTCGGCCGACGACATCTTCAAGCTGATCAAGGACGAGAAGGTCGAGTACGTCGATATCCGGTTCTGCGACCTGCCCGGTGTGGTCCAGCACTTCTCCATCCCGGCCTCGGCCTTCGACGAGAGCGTCTTCGAGGACGGCCTGGCGTTCGACGGCTCCTCGGTGCGCGGGTTCCAGTCCATCCACGAATCCGACATGATGCTGCTGCCGGACCCCGACACCGCCCGGATCGACCCGTTCCGGGCGGCCAAGACGCTCAACCTGAACTTCTTCGTGCACGACCCGTTCACCCGGGAGCCCTACTCGCGCGATCCCCGCAACGTCGCCCGCAAGGCGGAGAACTACCTGGCGTCCACCGGCATCGCCGACACCGCCTTCTTCGGCGCCGAAGCCGAGTTCTACATCTTCGACTCGGTGGCCTTCGACTCGAAGATGAACGGCACCTTCTACGAGGTCGACTCGGAGTCGGGCTGGTGGAACTCCGGTGAGCCGTTCGAGGCCGACGGCAGCGCCAACCGCGGCTACAAGGTCCGCCCGAAGGGTGGCTACTTCCCCGTCGCCCCGTATGACCACTACGTCGACCTTCGCGACGAGATGTCGACGAATCTGATCAACGCCGGCTTCACCCTCGAGCGTGGCCACCACGAGGTGGGCACCGCCGGGCAGGCCGAGATCAACTACAAGTTCGACACCCTGTTGCACGCCGCCGATGACGTGCTGCTGTTCAAGTACATCATCAAGAACACCGCCTGGCAGAACGGCAAGACCGTCACCTTCATGCCCAAGCCGCTGTTCGGCGACAACGGTTCGGGCATGCACGCCCACCAGTCGCTGTGGAAGGACGGCAAGCCGCTGTTCCACGACGAGTCCGGTTACGCGGGCCTGTCGGATATCGCCCGGCACTACATCGGCGGAATCCTGCACCACGCACCGTCGCTGCTGGCGTTCACCAACCCGACGGTGAACTCCTACAAGCGCCTGGTGCCGGGCTACGAGGCGCCGATCAACCTGGTGTACAGCCAGCGCAACCGCTCGGCCTGTGTGCGCATCCCGATCACCGGCAACAACCCGAAGGCCAAGCGTCTGGAGTTCCGCTGCCCGGACAGCTCGGGCAACCCGTACCTGGCGTTCGCGGCCATGCTGATGGCCGGGATCGACGGCATCAAGAAGAAGATCGAACCACTGGCCCCGATCGACAAGGATCTCTACGAGTTGCCGCCCGACGAGGCCGCCAACATCCCGCAGGCGCCGACGTCGCTGGCGGCGGTCATCGACCGACTCGAGGCCGACCACGACTACCTCACCGAGGGCGGGGTGTTCACCTCCGACCTGATCGAGACCTGGATCTCCTACAAGCGGGAGAACGAGATCATGCCGATCCAGATCCGGCCGCACCCGTACGAGTTCGCGCTGTACTACGACGTGTGACCCGGTTAACCCGCTGACCCGGGACGAGTCCATCCGCCCGGCGATCACGACACCGATTGCCGCCCGGGTGGACTCGTCCGCCGGTCCAATTTGACGCATACGAAACCGCTGCGGTAACTTCCGAAACCGGGGTCGGCCGAGAAGGCCGCAGTTCGGGGGGAAGGACGTAATGGGGTGGATCGTTCGCTGGCTTTGGCAGTGACCAGGACGCGACTGGCGCAGACCGCGGGCTTGATGCGGGCGTCGATGCGTGAGGATCCCGATGACCGTGAGCCACTCGGGAGGGCCGTGCGTCTGGTCGACGAGGCGCACGCCATCGTCGACGGACTCGGGCGGGAGTTCCGGTGGAGATCGGGAGACCCTGTTCTCTCGCCTTAGACCGCCCACCCGCCGCCGACGTGCCCTGCTGCTCTGGTTCGCCCTGGGCTGCTGGGCCTGCGCGGTGCTGTGGCTGTCATCGCTGAGCCCGGAGGAGTTGCCCGACTCGGCGTTCCGGTTCTGGGACAAGGCGAACCACTTCGCGGCGTTCACCCTCGGCGGGTGGCTGGCCGCGACCGCGTTGCACACCTCCGGACCACGGGCCGGCGGCCGCCGAGTCATCGCCTCGGCGGTTCTGCTCCTCGCCGGATTCGGGGCCCTCGACGAGACGCTGCAGACCCTGACCCCCGGGCGGACCGGCGCCGACCTCGCCGACTGGACGGCCGACGTCCTGGGCGCACTGGCCGGTGCAACGCTGAGCCGACGGGTTCGGTGAAGCCGCCCGGCGGCCGGCTCAGACGCACTCCAGCAGGTCACCTTCCACTTCGCCGACCGCCCCGACGGTCGCCTGGGCGATGATCCTGCCGTCGGTGGGACTCGTTGTGGCGCAGACGATTGCGCACCGGCCCGCGTCGACGCGACGGGCGATCACCGGTGAGCGCTCCAGCAGCGACAAGCCTGTCTCGACGATGTGCGCCGAGGTCACCGCCTCGACGGAGTCCGCTGCCGCGCCGCGCCGGACGATGGAACCGATCGCGTGTTCGACCACGGTTCGGGTGGCGCCGTCCGGAATCACGGCCTCCTTCCAGGCCCGCATCGCGGTGCCCATCGCGTGGCAGTCGTGATGTCCCAGGACCACGATCAGCGCGACCCCGCGGGTCTCGACGGCGTATTCCAGACTGGCGATCACGCCGCTGTCGAGGACGTGGCCCCAGGTGCTGACGTCGATCAGCGTGCCCCGGCCCTGGCCGAAGACCAGTTCGCTGGGCACCGTGGTGTCCGCGCAGCGGAACACCGCGGCGAGGGGACGTTCGTCCCCGTCGCGGTGACCCCCGACGGGCACGTAGCGCTCGTTGCCGGCCCGCAGGCGCTGCCAGG
Organism: Mycobacterium sp.; assembly: GCF_040398885.1. Taxonomy (GTDB): domain Bacteria; phylum Actinomycetota; class Actinomycetes; order Mycobacteriales; family Mycobacteriaceae; genus Mycobacterium. The sequence continues at coordinate 29,344 of NZ_JBBATF010000006.1, forward strand.
CAACCAGCGGATCGGACGACAGTGAGGGCGTGGCGGGTGACGGTGTGGAGACGGACATTGCGGTGTTTCCTTTCTCGTTGTGAACTCTTGGGCGCCGGCGGTGAGGGTCAGCTGAAGTAATCCGGCCGGCTGACGAACGTCTCGGTGACGAACATGACCCCCGAGGAGGCGTCGAGCAGTGGACGCAGGCCGGCCAGCAGGGCATCGGCCCTGCCGGCTGGGACCACCGTGATGATCAGCTCCAGTGCGGCCTGCTGGTTGAACAGCAGTCGTCCCTGGTGGTAGCCGTGATGGCCGAGCCCGGAGACCCCTGACAGGCTGGTGTAGCCGGTGGCGCCGACGCTCTGGATGAGCTCGCGCACCGCGGGCGCGTCACTCCCCGAGACGACTACCTCGACCTTGGTCATCCTGGTCAGGGTCGGCACGGATGACGCGGGCGACGACGACGCCGGCGATGCTGATGTGGGCGTGGTCATGAAACCATCTCCTCGTTGTGTGTGGGGTGGGTGTTTTCGTTTCCGTTCGTTTCCGTCCAGGACTTCCATCCGGCGCGGGTCCAGCGCTGCCATGGCCGACCGGAATCCTCCCGGGCTGCGAGGGCGACCCAGTCGTTTCCGAAAAGCTGCTGCAGCAACGGGTTTCGCTCGACGATCATGTCGATGCGGTCCAGCGGCGCCTGCACCACCGCGAGCAGCCGCATCGGCTCGTGCAGCGGCCGATCGCCGTCGGACACCGACTGCCAGGGCAGGCCCAGCTGGAGGTCTCCGCTGTGCCCGGAGATGACGCCGACCGTGCCGACCACGTTGTGGATGGTCTTCGTCCCGGCGCCGAACACCCGCGGTGCCACGGTGGAGAAGTAGTACTGGCAGTTGATCCACTGCGCGACCACCAGCGGTGCGGTCAAGATGGTCTCCAGCGCCGACCCGTCGGTGTCCACCGATGCCTCGTAGGAATGCAGGAATGTCCTGCGCCCCAGGTCGATTCCGCGGGTCACCGCGCGGGGTGCGACGATGAACGCCGCGTTGCCGGCCAGGCCCCATTCCGGATAGACCTGGGCCCAGTCCGAGGATCGGGTGGCGACGTGCCGGGCGGCCCGCCGGGGCGCCAGCCCGCGACCGGCGCCCGGAAGCGCCGCGCACCGTTCGGCCGCCAGTGCCGATCCGGCCCGCCTGAGGTCGCGGTCGAGGCGGTCGAGGTCGGAACGATACCCGGCCGGGATCAGGTGCCGGTCGAGCAGCGTGATGCGGTCCGCCGCGGTGTCGTGCTGGGCGGCGACGAACAGGGTCTCGGCCGGGATGTCGATACCCAGGCCGCTCAGGCCGGCCCGGACCTCGGGCCGGTTGAGGATCGCCACCGCGGTGCGGGCGTTGGGAGCACCGGCCTGCCCGCCGCAGGCGCCGCAGTCCAGCGAGGCCTGATAGGGGTTGTTCTCGGTGGTGCTGCCGTGCGCGCAGAGCACCACCAGCCGGCTGAACCCCCGGGTCAGGCCCATGGTGGTCAACGCGACCTGGGCGAACAGCACTTGATCGCCGTGGTGCATCCCGGCCAGGTCGATCACCGTGGGCGCATCCGGCGCCACCGCGTCGCGAAGGCGCCGACGGACGCCGGCGCTCAGGGCCGGGGCCAGCGTCTTGGCCGCCGACAGCGGCGCCGCCGCCCATCCGGCCGCCTCGGCCAGGGCGAAGGGCGCGGCGAAGGCCTCCTTGGCCGTGTGGAAAGCCGACTCCGCGCCGGCCAGTCCGGCCATACCCGCCACCCGCCGGGCCGCGACCTGGTCGGCGCCGGGTGCCGGCGTCTCGGCGACGTCGTGGTTCGGCGCGATCAGCACCGGGCACAGGTCCTGCGCCGCACCGCCGAGGACGTCGGTGTAGCGGATGGCGACCGCGAAGAAGCCCGCGAAGCCCAGGGTGTCATAGCCGCCGAGTGATTCCAGATGCCGGCGCAGTCCTTCGGAGCGGGTGTCGATGCAGGTGACCACATGGGTGTGCGCGGCCACCGCCGGCCCCTCCGGGGCGGCCAGCGCGGCCAGTAGCCCGTCGCGGTAGCGCGCCTCGAAAGCGTTCTGCCACAACATTTCCCGGGCAGTCACCGGCAGCGCGGTCAGCACCCGGGCCGCCGCGGACAACTCCGCGCCGGTGACCGGCCCAGCACCCAGGACCGCACTCAGGTGAGCGGCGCGCCGGCGGGCCGACGGGATGCCGGCCCGCTCCCCGGGCCGGACCGCGGTTCCGCGGCCGCGATGATGGGCCAGCAGCACAGACTCGTAGGTCAACCGCATTGCCAGGTAGTCCAGGACGTCGATCCCGGCGTCGCGGCCGGCGCACCACTGCGCGTGCGCCGCCCACCCGGGCATCCGGGTCAGATGCGCCTGCAGATACACGATCCGGTCGTCGTCGCCGACGCCGATCCGCGCCAGCGCGGCCAGCACGGCATCGTCCGCGCGGTCAGCGGCGCGCGCCAGGTCCTTGCGCGCCGCCCGGGAAACTGTGCGGTCGGCCGGCGCCAGTGCCCGCCAGGCCGGGTAGAAACCGTTCTCCCGACCGGGCATCGGCCAGGCCGCGGCGCCGAAGAAGGCGGCGCACCACTTCGAGGTCTGCGCGTCGACCGCTTCGGCGACCGCCGGGGCCTGTTCCTCGGAGCGGGTGACGAAGCGGCGCTCGGGTTTCGGGCCGCCGAGCCCGTGCAGCATGTCGGCACGCAGCAGTTCCAGCGGGCTGACCAACCGGTGGCCGATGCGCAGTTCCGGTTCCCGCGAGACGCCGGGGTAGCGCAGCACCAGCGCCCGGTCGAGGTCGTCGTCGCCGATCCGGCCCTCCTCGTGCAGCCCGCGGAAGGTCGGCTCGTCCAGGGTTCCGGGCATGCCGTAAAGGTCACCCGCCCGGCGGACCGCCTGCTCGAACGGCAGGCCCTCCAGTCCGGCCAGCGGGTTCACCGCGATGAAGGTCTCCACCGGGTAGTGGGTCGGCACCACCCGGGCGGCAAGGCTGACGTCGGCCCGCAGCCTCGCGCGCTGGGCGTCGGGTGATGCTTGCGCGGCTGTGGCGGTCATGAATGGGCTCCTGTCAGTTGCGCGGATGAGGACTGGCGGGCGGGTATGTGTCCGGCGGCCAGGGCGCTGGTGTAGAGCGCACGGCGCAACCGCTCGGCCGCCGGGGCCTTCCTGGCCAGCGCCAGCGCGCCGAGCGTCAGGGCGGCGCCGGCCGTGACCAGCCACACGGATTCGGCGGACGTCGTCGCGGGCGGCAGTGCCGGTGCGAGGAACCCGCCGACCCCGTTGACGATCGCGACATAGGCCACCGCGGCGGGAATCAGGAACGCCGCGCCCGACAGGGCGCCGGCCGACCCGGGACGACGCTGCAGCCAGCCCCAGGTGACGGCGGCGCCGGTGACCCAGGCGAAGATCAGCAGCGCCTGCTCGGCGGCGTGGTCACCGGGTGCCAGCGGGACCAGGTACAGCCCGGTCGCCAGCGCGGCGGCGGGCAGCACCAGCGCGGCCGCGGCGTGCGCGAGGGTCTGCCGGCGGGTCGGGCCGGCGGTCGGCGGCAGGGTGTCGTGGCGCCGCTGACTCGCGATCGCCGAACCCGAGGACAGGAACAGCGTGGCCTTGTAGAAGCCGTGTGCCACCAGGTGGATCACCGCCGCGGCCCACAGGCCCAGGCCGCAGGTGAGGATCATGAAACCCATCTGCGCCGTCGTCGAGTGCGCCAGGGCGCCCTTGACGTCGGGCTTGACCAGCATGATCGCCGCTCCGTAGACCATGGTGGCCGCGCCGGCGGCGACGGTCAGCGCCCGGGCCGGGTCGTCGGTGGCCAGCGGCGCCATCCGGATCAGCAGGATGCCACCGGCGTTGACCACGCCGGCGTGCAGCAGGGCCGAGACCGGCGTCGGGGCGGCCAGGGTGGCCGGCAGCCACCGGTGGAAGGGGATCTGGGCCGACCGGGACAGCGCGGCCAGCACCACCAGCACCCCGAGGACCGGGACCGCCGGCCCGCTCAGGCCGCTGTCGCGGAGATCGACACGTCCCCAGGTGGCGCTGGCGGTCGCGACCGCCGCCCACAGTGCCAGGTCGCCGACGAGGAAGGCGGCCGCAGTCCGGCGCACGCCGTCGCGCGCCGCCGGCAGGTGCCAGTAGGTGCCCAGCAGCAGGCACAGCGCGACTCCGGCCAGTGTCCAGCAGACCGCCAGGGTGACCAGCGTGGCGGCGGTCACCAGACCGGCCGAGGCAGCGGTGAGCAGACCCGCTCCCCCGGCGAACCAGGCGGCCCGCGGATCGCCGGTGAGGTAGCGGACCGCGAAGGCCTGGGTGATGGCGCTGACTCCGAAGACCAGCAGCAGCAGGACCGCGGCCAACCGATCCACCGCGAATTCACCGCCGGCCAGGGTCACCGCGACGCTGTGCTCGTTGCCGGCGCCGACCGCCAGCGCCACCGCGCCGAGGAAGCCGGTCGCGGCCGCGATCGCCCCGGCCCGGCACATACGCCGCCCCGACCGTCGGCCGGCGAGGAACGCCACGGCGGCGACGACCGCCGGTGCGGCCAGGATCAGCGCCAGCACGCTCTGCGAGTTCAACATGCGATTCAGATTACCGGTGTTCTAGAACGTATGTCAAACTTCGGGAATGAAGATTCCCGCTTTTGGTTTCAATGCCGTGGGCCGGGCGGGCGAATCCGCCGACCCGCCCCGGCGTCACGAGGGCCCCTATCGGGGCCGGTTGATCGCCGTCGGGACCCGGCACGGTAAGCAGCGCCAATTCGCGCCGGCCTTCCGCACCATCCTGGGCGCGGCCCTGGTCACACCGCGTGACCTGGACACCGACCGGCTCGGCACCTTCACCGGCGAGGTGGTGCGAACCGAATCGGCGGTGCACGCGGCCCGCGCCAAGACGCGGCTGGCCATGGACGCCACCGGACTCCCCTACGGCCTGGCCAGCGAGGCCAGTTACGGGGTGTTGCCGGGCGGATGGTGCGGACACGAGGAGATCCTGCTGTTCTGCGACGACGTCCTGGGGATCGAAGTGCTCGTGGGCAACCGCACCGCATCGGTTCCGGGCCTGAGCCACCGGGTGGCGGACGCCGCCGATCTGCCGGCCGCGATCCTGGCCGGCCTACCGGACCAGGCGCTGACCGTGCGGCCCTGGGTCCCGGGCCCGGACGGCGGCACCGCACCGGTCAAGGGGATCACCGACGACGCCGCGTTGTCCGCGGCGGTCGCCGCGGCGGCGGCGCGCTCCGCCGAGGGCCTTGCCGTGGTCGAGCCGGACCTGCGTGCGCACCGCAACCCGAGCCGGCGGCGGGTGCTGACCCGGTTGGCGGAGACGCTGGCCGCGCGGCTGGCCACCGCCTGTCCGGGTTGCGACGCACCGGGATTCGGCAGAGTGGGCGCCGAACCGGGCCTGCCCTGCCGCCTGTGCGGGACCCCGACACCTCTGCTGCACAACGAGATTCACGGCTGCGCCGCCTGCCCGCACCAGATGACCCGCCCGGTGCCGGGCGGCGCCGATCCGGCGGTGTGCCCGTCCTGCAACCCGTGAGACCTCAGAAGTCCAGGGCGTCGCGGAATCGGCGCATCCCGTCGATCTTCTCCGACGTCGATGCGGTGGGACCGGAGAAGTACATCCACGGCATGGTCAGGACAGCGGTGATGCCGGCGGCGGCGGCTCGCTCGAAGTGCTCCGGCAGGAAGGCGTCGGTCAACGGGGTGATGACGGTGAACCCGTCCATCGACAGGTCGCGTCGCGCCCGGATCTCGCGAATGCGGTCCACCGAGGCGATCGCCTGCTCCAGGCCGATCAGGTCGCCGATCCAGCCGTCGTTGCGGGCGGCCCGGCGCAGGGCGATCTCGGAGAGTCCGCCCGCGTAGACCGGGATCGGCGGCGGCGTCGGCATCATCTCCAGTCGCGGCGTCCGGTAGAACTCGCCGTCGAATTCGGTCCACCCGGGCGCCCACAGCGCCTTCATCAACTCCAGCATCTCGTCGGTGCGCCTGCCGCGCCCGGCGAACGACCGGCCGAGCAGATCGAACTCCTCCTCGCACCAGCCCACGCCCACGCCGAGTTCGACCCGCCCCCCGGACAGGCAGGCCGCGGTGCCGATTGCCTTGGCCGCCGAGTACGGGTCGCGCATGGCCGGGATGTAGACGGTCGTGACGAACTTCAGCCGACGGGTGGCCTGCGACAGCGCGCCGACGAGCACCCACGGGTCTGGCCAGTCGGTGAACGGCTGCCAGCGGCGCTGCCCGTCCGGCGTGTACGGATACGGGGTCGCCAGCGTCTCCAGATTGACCACGTGGTCGGGAATCGCGATGCCCTCGTAGCCCAGCTCGTCTGCGGCCCTGGCGATCTCGACGATCTCACCGACTTCCAGGAACGCGCTGCTGACGTAGAACCTCATTGCCCGTCTCTCGCCCAGGCCGGTGTGATGAAGACCCCGTCCGCCTCGACCGTGGGTCCCCGACTGTCGCTGATCGCGCCGCGGGCGTAGGTCTTGTGACCCTCGACGCGGTCGACGCGGGCCTCGGCCCGCAGCGGTCCCAGCGGGGTGCCGCGCAGGTATCGGAGGGTGATGGTGCCGGTGAACCTCGGCTCGGTCAGTGCCCGGGTCGCCACCTCACCGAGCAACTGGTCCAGAACCAGCGCGCAGATACCACCGTGCACCAGTCCCGGCGGTCCCTCGTACACGCCGCCGAGGGTGAAATCGCTCCGGGCGGTGCCATCCGGATCGTGGTGGACCTGTATCGGCGGCGCGATCGGATTGCGCACTCCCACAGCCGGATTCGACCACACCACTGGAAGGCCGGTAGCCTCGTGCCGCGTCGCCCACCCGGTGCGCATGCGCTGGTCGCGGTTCAGCGTCGCGGTCACGGCCTCGATGGCCGCGGTCGCCGAGCGGGCGGTCTCGGCATCGACGGCGGTGTGCAGGCCGGCCTGCATCAGTTCGCGGATCGCGGTGGCCAGCGGGGCGTAACGGCGGTGCAGCTCCTCGTACTCCCGCTCGCCGATCAGCTCGATTTCGAAGTTCGCTTCGGCGTCCACCTCAGCCCCCGAAGACCTTGTTCACCACGGCTTTGGCCCGCCGGGTGACACGCAGGTAGTTGTCCAGGAACTCCCCGCCGTCGCCGTCCGGCCAACCGGCCGCGACGGCGACCGCGTTGAGCTGCCGGCCGGGGCCCGGCAGCTGGTCGGTGGGCCGGCCGCGGACCAGCACCAGCGCGTTGCGGGCCCGGGTCGCGGTCGTCCAGGCCTCCCGCAGCCGAGCAGCGTCGCCCTCGGGGACCAGCCCGGCCGCGCCGACGGCGTCCAGCGCGTGCAGTGTCGAGGTGTTGCGCAGCCCCGGAACCTCGTGGGCGTGCCGCAGTTGCAGCAACTGCACCGTCCATTCGACATCGGCCAGGCCGCCGCGGCCGAGCTTGGTGTGGGTGTTCGGGTCGGCCCCGCGGGGCAGCCGCTCGGCGTCGATACGCGCCTTGATCCGGCGGATCTCCCGCACCGCCTCCGGCGGGATCCCGCCGTCGGGGTAGCGGATCCCGTCGGCCATCGCGACGAACCGCGCACCCAACTCGGGGTCACCGGCCACCGGCCGGGCCCTCAGCAGCGCCTGCACCTCCCATGCCTGCGCCCACTGCCCGTAGTAGGCGGCGTAGGAGGCCAGAGTGCGCACCAGGGGACCGTTGCGCCCCTCGGGCCGCAGGTTCGCGTCCACCTCCAGGGGAGGGTCGTCACTGGGCGCGCCGAGCAGCGTGCGCACCTGCTCGGCGACCGTCACCGACCATTTCACCGCCCGGGTCTCGTCCGCGCCGGCCGCGGGCTCGCAGACGAACATCACGTCGGCATCCGAGCCGTAGCCCAGTTCCCCGCCGCCCAGACGCCCCATCCCGATCACCGCGATCGCCGCGGGCGCCGTGCCGTCGTCGGGGGTGTTGGCCCTGACCACCGTGTCCAGCGCGCACTGCAGCACCGCGACCCACACCGAGGTGAGCGCGGCGCACACCTGCTCGACGTCGAGCATGCCGAACAGGTCCGCGGAGGCGACCCGGGCCAGTTCCCGGCGCCGCAGCGTCCGTGCGGCGGCGATCGCCCGGCCGGGTTCGGGGTGACGGCCCGCCGAGGCCAGCAGCGCCCGGGCCACCGTCTCGGGTTCGACGTCGAGGAGCTTGGGGCCGGCCGGCCCGTCGGCGTAGGACTGGATCACCTCGGGAGCCCGCATCAGCAGTTCCGGGACGAACGCCGAGGTTCCCAGCACCCGCATCAACCGCTTGGCCACCGCGCTCTCGTCGCGCAGCGTGCTCAGATACCAGCGCTGGTCGGCCAGGGCCTCGCTGATCCGGCGGTAGGCCAGCAGACCGCTGTCCGGATCCGGGGTGTCCGACAGCCAGTCCAGCAGCCTGGGCAGCAGCACCGCCTGCACGCGCCCGCGGCGCCCACTGGAGTTCACCAGTGCGCCCAGATGGGTCAACGCGCTCTGCGGGCCCTCGTATCCCAGTGCGGCCAACTGCCTTTCGGCCGCCTCGGCCGACATCTGGGACAGCCCCATCGACGGGCCCACCGACTCCAGCAGCGGTTGGTAGAACAACTTGGCGTGCAGTTTGGAGACCCGGACGTTCTGCCGCCGCAGTTCCTCGCGCAGGACGCCGAGGGCGTCGTGGGTGCCGTCCGGCCGGATGTGAGCCGCCCGCGCAAGCCAGCGCAGCGCCTCGTCGTCGTCGGGGGCGGGCAGCAGGTGGGTGCGCTTGAGCCGCTGCAGTTGCAGTCGGTGCTCCAGCAACCGCAGGAACTCGTAGGAGGCGGTCAGATTCGCCGTGTCGTCGCGTCCCACGTAGCCGCCCGCCCCCAGCGCGGCCAGTGCGTCGACCGTCGAGGCGACGTGCAGCGAGGAGTCGGTGCGGCCGTGCACCAGTTGCAGCAACTGAACCGCGAACTCGACGTCGCGCAGCCCCCCGGGGCCGAGTTTGATCTCGCGGTCGCGAACGTCGGCCGGCACCAGGGACTCCACCCGCCGGCGCATGGCCTGCACCTCGGGGACGAAATCCTCACGCTCGCAGGCGGTCCAGACCATCGGCATCAGCGCGTCGACATAGCGCTGACCGATCTCGGCATCACCGGCGGCCGGCCGGGCCTTCAGTAACGCCTGGAACTCCCAGGTCTTGGCCCACCGCTGGTAGTAGGCGACGTGGGAGTCCAGGGTGCGCACCAGCGCGCCGGCCTTGCCCTCCGGGCGCAGTGCGGCGTCCACCTCGAAGAAGGCCTCCGAGGCCAGCCGCATCATCTCCCCCGCCACCCGGGTGGTGACCGGGTCGGCGTCCTCGCCGACGAAGATGATGTCGACGTCGCTGACGTAGTTGAGTTCCCGGGCGCCGCACTTGCCCATCGCGATCACAGCCAGCCGGGGCGGCGGATCGGACTTGCAGACGCCCGCGGCAGCCACCTGCAGCGCGGCCGCCAGCGCCGCGTCGGCCAGGTCGGACAGATGCGCGCCTACCGTGGGGAACTGCAGGACCGGCTCGTTCTCCACCGTCGGCGCCAGGTCCAGTGCGGCCAGGACCATGAGCCGGTCGCGGTAGAGGACGCGAAGCATCGGCATGACGACCGCCGGGTCCGTGCCGAATTCGGCGATGCAGTCGGAGAACTCGCGGCGCAACTCTTCGGCGTCCGGCAGGCCCACCCCGCCTTCGAGGCGGCGCCAGGCGCCGGGATTGGCGACCAGATGGTCACCGAAGGCCAACGACGAACCGAGGACCGAGAACAGCCTGCCGCGCAGTGCGGCGTCGGCAAGCAGTGCCGCATCCAGGTCCGGCCAGTCCTCGCCGAGCGCCTCGGACAGCCGGACCAGGGTGTGCAGTGCGGCATCGGCGTCGGGCGCGCGCGACAACGACCACAGCAGTTCGACGTGGGCGTCGGTGGTCCAGCCCAGCCGGTCCAGTCGCCCGGCGGCGGCCTGATCGAGCAGCCCCAGCCTGCCCACGCCCGGCACGCGGGGTCGCTCAGTCGCGGGTCCGGCCACGCCTAGAACGCTAGCCCAGGCAATCCGATCACAGAGACAGGTACTTCTTCAGCTCGAAGGGCGTGACGTTGCTGCGGTACTCCTCCCACTCCGCGCGCTTATTGCGCAGGAAGTAGTCGAAGACGTGTTCGCCCAGCGCCTCGGCGACCAGTTCGGAGTTCTCCATCTCCGACAGCGCCACCCCGAGACTCGACGGCAACTCCCGGTAGCCCATCGCGCGGCGCTCCTCGCGGGTCAGCGTCCACACGTTGTCCTCGGCCTGCGGTCCCAGCGCGTAGTTCTTCTCGATCCCGCGCAGGCCCGCGGCCAGCAGCACGGCGAACGTCAGGTAGGGATTGCATGCCGAATCCGGGCTGCGCACCTCGACCCGCCGCGAGGACGCCTTGCGCGGGGTGTACATCGGCACCCGGACCAGCGCGGAGCGGTTGGCCGCACCCCAGGACGCGGCCGTCGGGGCCTCGCCGCCGTGGACCAGTCGCTTGTAGGAGTTCACCCACTGGTTGGTGACGGCACTGATTTCGCTGGCGTGCTCGAGGATCCCGGCGATGAAGGACTTCGCGACGTCGGACAGTTGCAGGGGGTCGTCGGGACTGTGGAAGGCGTTGGTCTCACCCTCGAACAGGCTCATGTGGGTGTGCATCGCCGAGCCGGGGTACTCGGCGAACGGCTTGGGCATGAACGACGCCCGCACCCCCTCGGCCAGCGCCACCTCCTTGACGACGTAGCGGAACGTCATCACGTTGTCGGCCATCGACAGCGCGT
>NZ_JBBATF010000007.1:0-6660 GCF_040398885.1 Mycobacterium sp.
AAGTCGGCCAAAGAGGTCGAGACCAAGGAGCAGATCGCTGCCACCGCCGGCATCTCCGCCGGTGACCAGACCATCGGCGACCTGATCGCCGAGGCCATGGACAAGGTCGGCAACGAGGGTGTTATCACCGTCGAGGAGTCCAACACCTTCGGCCTGCAGCTTGAGCTCACCGAGGGTATGCGCTTCGACAAGGGCTACATCTCGGGTTACTTCGTGACCGACGCCGAGCGTCAGGAAGCCGTCCTGGAGGATCCCTACATCCTGCTGGTCAGCTCGAAGATCTCGACCGTCAAGGATCTGCTGCCGCTTCTGGAGAAGGTCATCCAGTCCGGCAAGCCGCTGCTGATCATCGCCGAGGATGTCGAGGGCGAGGCCCTGAGCACCCTGGTCGTCAACAAGATCCGCGGCACCTTCAAGTCCGTCGCCGTCAAGGCCCCGGGCTTCGGTGACCGCCGCAAGGCGATGCTGCAGGACATGGCCATCCTCACCGGTGGTCAGGTCATCAGCGAAGAGGTCGGGCTGTCCCTGGAGACCGCCGACACCTCGCTGCTCGGCCAGGCCCGCAAGGTAGTCGTCACCAAGGACGAGACCACCATCGTCGAGGGTGCCGGTGACTCTGAGGCCATCGCCGGCCGGGTCGCCCAGATCCGCAGCGAGATCGAGAACAGCGACTCCGACTACGACCGCGAGAAGCTGCAGGAGCGCCTGGCCAAGCTGGCCGGCGGTGTTGCGGTGATCAAGGCCGGCGCTGCCACCGAGGTGGAGCTCAAGGAGCGCAAGCACCGCATCGAGGATGCCGTGCGCAACGCCAAGGCTGCTGTCGAGGAGGGCATCGTCGCCGGTGGCGGCGTGGCTCTGCTGCAGTCGGCCCCGGCGCTCGACGAGCTGCACCTGACCGGCGACGAGGCCACCGGTGCCAACATCGTGCGCGTTGCGCTCGAGGCTCCGCTGAAGCAGATCGCCTTCAACGCCGGCCTGGAGCCGGGTGTTGTCGCCGAGAAGGTTCGCAACTCGGCCACCGGTGTCGGCCTGAACGCCGCCACCAACGAGTACGAGGACCTGCTCAAGGCCGGCGTCGCCGACCCGGTCAAGGTCACCCGCTCGGCGCTGCAGAATGCGGCGTCCATCGCGGCGCTGTTCCTGACCACGGAGTGCGTCGTCGCCGACAAGCCGGAGAAGGCCACCGCACCCGCCGGTGACCCGACCGGTGGCATGGGCGGTATGGACTTCTAAGTCCCCCAACGAAAAGTGCCCCGGCCGCAAGCGGCCGGGGCACTTTTCGTTGTCCCGCTGCCCTGGGCGCTCGAGCGTGCGGTTTCATGCGCAACACGCCGTCGCCCCGTGGAAATCCGCACACTCAGCGGCGGGAGAGGGCGGCACGAACCCGCGCGACGACGGCCGCAGGTGTGCGAAGCATGTCACTGCTGACCCGAATGACTATCCACCCCAACGCTTCCAGTGCCGCAAGTCGCTCGATATCCCTGCGGCGTTGTTGGGCGCTGGTCCAGTGCTGTGCGCCGTCGTACTCGACGGCTACCCGGTGTTCCGGCCAGCCCATATCGAGGTAGGCAACTCCGAATCCATACTCGTCAACGACACGGATCTGAGTCTGCGGTGCCGGGAGGCCGGCTCGGACGAGCATCAGTCGGGTGAGCGACTCGTACGGCGACTCGGCGCCGCCATCGACGAGCGCGATCGTCTCGGCGAGCCGGGAGATCCCGCGCGCGCCAGGGTGCCGAGCGGCGACTGCCTGTATCTCGGAAACCCCGAGGCGCGTTGCATTCATCAGCGCGTCGAGCCGCTGCACCCCCTCGGTGATCGGCAGGCGGCGGCCCAGGTCGAAAGCGGTGCGGGCGGCGGTGGTGACCGTCATGCCGTCGATCTCGGTCGTCTCGCGCTCCAGCAGCGTGTCGGAACGGACGGTGATCATCGCCGGGGCACGCCGGTTCGCGTGCACGAGCTCAGCGGGTTGGCCGGCCTCGATCCATCTGGCGCCGAGTAGGGCGGCGGCGGACACGCCGGCGACGACGGCATTCCCCCGGGACCAGAGGAACGCCGCGCGAGCCCGCTGAACTGCGGTCAGATCGATACCGCGTGGCGCGTAGACGCCGGGGTAGACGGCCACATAGAAGCGGCGGAGCTGACGGGCGGAGAGCCCGCCGGCGGCCAGGATTTCCGCGCCCCGGAACGGCCAGTCCTCGTCCATGGCGGCACAAGCTGCCAGGGCGGCATCGCGCCGTCACTTCGGCCGTGCGGATTTCTCCACAGGTACGGCGTGCTCCGTGCGAAACCGCACAGTCGGTCCCGGAGCGACGTGTTGCGTAGCGACTCCCACGGGTGCGGCCTCCCGCCGATCTGCTCGCCGGCCACTACCATGCAGTTCACCGATTCTCGACGACTGCCCCCAGCATCTGGGTCGGGCCGCCTACCTGAGAGGGATCGCACCTGATCAACGGGATCGACAGAGTGCTGCTGGGCTGGCCGATGGTCGGCCTGCCGCTGATGGTTCTGCTCGGCCTGGGTGTGCGCGGCGGTGCCACACCGGTCGACGCCTGGCTGCAGCAGGCCCACGGCACTCCGCTGAGTTCGCTGCTGGTCCTGACCGACCAGCGCACCGCCCAGGGACTGCTGATCGCGGCGGTGGTGGCCTCGCTCTACCGGCGGCTGTGGTCCCTGGTGCCGCTGATCGTCGTGGTGCCTGCTGTCGCCGTCCTGACCGCACGCTTCCTCAAGCCGGTTTTCGGGCGGTTCAAGGACGACACCCTGGCCTACCCCAGCGGGCACACCACGCTGATGGTGGTGTTGCTGGGGTTGCTGATCGTGGCCGTCGGGGTGCGTCGTTGGCTGGTGTGGGCGGCGGTGGGGTTCGCCACGTTGGGCATCCTCGGCCAGTCAGTCACCTACCACTATTTCACCGACGCGGTCGGCGCGTTGCTACTGGGCACCTCGCTGGTCTGCATTTCAGTGGCTGGTCTGCGCTGGATCCGCCGCCGGCTTTGAGTTGCCACCGAGCATGCGGTGCAGGAACGTCAACGCCAGCGCCGACTTGAAGGCTGTCTGCGCGTTGTCCGCCGCCCCGGCGTGGCCGCCCTCGATGTTCTCGTAGTACCGGACCGGGTGGCCGGCCTGCTCCAGGGCGGCGGTCATCTTGCGGGCGTGCCCGGGGTGCACCCGGTCGTCGCGCGTCGAGGTGGTGATCAGCACCGGTGGGTAGCGCTTGCCGGCGCTGATGTTCTGATACGGCGAGTATTCGCTGATGAACGCCCAGTCGTCCGGGTTGTCGGGGTCGCCGTACTCGGCGATCCACGAGGCGCCCGCCAGCATCAGGTGGAACCGCTTCATGTCCAACAGGGGGACCTGGCAGACCAGTGCGCCGAACAGTTCGGGGTACTTGGTGAGCATGACGCCCATCAACAAGCCGCCGTTGCTGCCGCCCTGGGCTCCCAGCCGGCCCGGCGTCGTGATCCCTCTTTGGACGAGATCCCTGGCCACAGAGGAGAAGTCCTCGGCGACCTTGTGCCGGTCCGCGCGCATCGCCTGGGTGTGCCAGCCGGGACCGTACTCGCCGCCGCCGCGGATGTTGGCCAGCACGTAGGTGCCGCCCCGGGTCAGCCACAGCCGTCCCAGGACGCCGCCGTAGCCCGGGGTCTGCGATACCTCGAATCCGCCGTAGCCGCCGAGCAGCGTGGGTCCGGCCCGATGCCCGCCTCGGGATCCCACCACGAAGTACGGAACCCGGGTGCCGTCATCGGAGGTCGCGAAATGCTGCGCCACTTCGAGATCGGCGGCATCGAAGAATTCCGGCGCCTGCTTGATCGCGGTCATCGCGCCGCCGGCCGTGCCGTGCAACAGCGTCGACGGGGTGAGGAAGCCGCTGGAGTCCAGGAAGATCTCTTCGCCGGTGTCGTCTGCGGCAACGATGACCGTGTTGCCACTGGGTTGCAGTCCGGGGACTGGTTCACGGGTCCACGACCCAGGCGTGACGATCTCCACCCGGCTTGCGACGTCGGCCAACGTCACCATCACCAGACGATCCCGCGTCCAGGCGTACTGGTGCAGGCAGGTGTGCGCGTCGGGCTCGAACACCACGGTTAATTCAGTTGTGCCCGAGAGGAATTCCTCATAGTCGGCTGCCAGCAGTGAGCCGGCGGCGAAGTGCGCGGTTCCGGTGTCCCAGTCGGTCCGCAATTCGATCAGCAGCCAGTCCCGGTGCACCGACACCGATGCGTCGGTGGGGGCGTCGATGCGGACCAGTTCCCCGGATCGGAGTTCGTAGCGCTCGTCGTTGAAGAAGTCGATCGCGCGGTAGATCAGCGTTCGCTCGTAGCCGGGCGTGCGATCCGCCCCGGCGGCCACCGTCACGTCGGTGCGTGATCCGGTGAACAGGATCTCGGCGTCGGCCAGCGGCTGACCCCGCCGCCAGCGCTTCACGATTCGGGGATAACCCGAGTCGGTCAGCGAGTCGGGGCCGAAGTCGGTGCCCACCAGCAGGGTGTCGTGGTCCTCCCAGGCGATGCGGGACTTCGCTTCGGGAAGTTCGAAACCACCGTCGGCGAATAATCTTGTGGCCATGTCGAATTCGCGGACAACCGACGCGTCGGATCCGCCGCGCGACAGAGAGACCAGCGCCAGCGAGTGGTCGGGTTCGATGACGTCCGCCCCGGCCCATACCCAGTTCTCCCCGTCCGCGCGGGCCAACTCGTCGACGTCGAGGATGACATCCCAGGCGGGATCCTCGGTGCGGTAGCTGTCCAGGGTGGTCCGCCGCCACAGACCCCGCGGGTTGGCCGCGTCGCGCCAGAAGTTGTAGAGGTACCCCCCGCGCCGGCGGACATAGGGGATGCGGGTGTCGGTGTCGAGCACCTCCAGTGCCTCGGCGCGCATCCGTTCGAACTCCGCGTCGGTGAACTCGGCGATGGTGGTGTCGTTGCGGCGGCGCACCCAGTCCAGGGCGTCCTCGCCGTCGATGTCTTCCAGCCAGAGATACGGGTCGTCGGCCATCCCGCCATTCTTGTCGGAGCGCCCGTGTCCCACCGGGACGGTAGTGTGAGCTGCGTTACATCCCGCCTCCGGAGAAGAGGATCTCGATGACGGTTTACGCACGTCCCGGTGCTTCCGACGCGCTGATGTCCTATGCGAGCCGGTACGAGAACTTCATCGGCGGCCGGTGGACCCCGCCAGCCGGCGGCCGGTACTTCGAAGCCCTCTCGCCGGTCAACGGTCAGCCGTTCTGCGAGGTGGCGCGATCCACCGACGCCGATGTCGACGCGGCACTGGACGCCGCCCATGCCGCCGCCCCGGCATGGGGCAGGACCTCGGTGGCCGATCGCGCCGTGCTGCTCAACAAGATCGCCGACGTGATCGAGGCCAACTTGGAGAACATCGCGGTGGCCGAGTCATGGGACAACGGCAAGCCGATCCGAGAGACGCTCAACGCCGACATCCCGTTGGCGGTGGACCACTTCCGCTACTTCGCCGGCGCCATCCGGGCGCAGGAGGGGTCGCTGTCGCAGATCGACGACGACACCGTCGCCTACCACTTCCACGAACCGCTGGGCGTCGTCGGGCAGATCATCCCGTGGAACTTCCCGATCCTCATGGCGGTCTGGAAACTGGCCCCCGCCCTGGCCGCCGGCAACGCGGTCGTTCTCAAGCCGGCCGAGCAGACCCCGGCGTCGATCATGTACCTGATCTCGCTGATCGCCGACCTGCTTCCGCCGGGGGTGGTCAACGTGGTCAACGGGTTCGGTGTCGAGGCCGGCAAGCCACTGGCGTCGAGTAACCGGATCGCCAAGATCGCCTTCACCGGCGAGACGACCACCGGGCGGCTGATCATGCAGTACGCCAGCCAGAACCTCATCCCGGTGACGTTGGAACTGGGCGGCAAGAGCCCCAACATCTTCTTCTCCGACGTGATGGCAGCCGCCGACGACTACCAGGACAAGGCGCTGGAGGGCTTCACCATGTTCGCCCTCAACCAGGGGGAGGTGTGCACCTGCCCGTCGCGCTCGCTGATCCAGTCCGACATCTACGACGAGTTCCTGGCGCTGGCGGCGATCCGGACCAAGGCCGTGCGCCAGGGCGACCCCCTGGACACCGAGACGATGATCGGCGCACAGGCATCCAACGACCAGTTGGAGAAGATCCTGTCCTACATCGAGATCGGCAAGAGCGAGGGCGCCAGAGTCGTCACCGGCGGTGAGCGCTCCGACCTCGGCGGGGACCTCTCCGGGGGCTACTACGTCCAGCCCACGATCTTCGCCGGGGACAACGCGATGCGGATCTTCCAGGAGGAGATCTTCGGGCCCGTCGTCTCGGTGACCTCCTTCACCGACTACGACGACGCCATCCGCATCGCCAACGACACCCTCTACGGGCTGGGCGCCGGAGTGTGGAGCCGAAACGGCAACGTCGCCTACCGCGCGGGGCGCGACATCAAGGCCGGGCGGGTCTGGACCAACTGCTATCACCAGTACCCGGCGCACGCGGCGTTCGGCGGCTACAAGCAGTCCGGCATCGGCCGGGAGAACCACAAGATGATGCTCGACCACTATCAGCAGACCAAGAACCTGCTGGTGTCCTACAGCGACAAGGCCGTGGGGTTCTTCTGATGAGCGCTTGCGCGAAGAACGTCGGGTTCTGATGAGCGCTTGCGCGAAG